>JBILFK010000041.1:0-10078 GCA_044351685.1 Rickettsiales bacterium
TAGCCTGATGGCCAAACGTGAAAATGGCGAAGAATTTGCTGCAGAAATCACCTGCAGTGTGATGCAGCTTGGCCAAGAAAAACTGATGGTATGCGCAGTGCGTGATGTCACGCAGATTCGCCGCGCGGTCGAAGAAATGCGCCACGCGCGCGATGTTGCCGAAGCAGCAAGCCGTGCCAAATCTGAATTTTTGGCGAATATGAGCCACGAGCTGCGCACGCCCATGAATGGGATTTTGGGGCTATCCGCGATTATTAAAGAAACCGTGCTCGATCACGAGCAACGCGAATGCGTGGAAGCGCTTTCTGGCTCTGCCGCATCACTGCTGACGATTCTCAATGATATTCTGGATTTTTCAAAAATCGAAGCGGGCGAAATGAAACTGGTCGCACAAACCTTTAGCATCCACGATATGCTGCATCATGTACGCGACTTCATGGCACCGCTTGCATCACAAAAAGGCCTTTCGTTGGAATTTATGCAGGCGGAAGATGCACCAGAATATTTATTGGGCGATGTACATCGTATTCAACAGATTCTGTTGAATCTGGTCGGCAACGCCATCAAATTTACCGAAAAAGGCTATGTGCATGTCCGCAGCTCTGGTGCTCGCGAAGGTGACGAGATTATGCTTCGCATCGAAGTGCAAGATTCCGGAATCGGTATTAGCGAAGAACAATGCCAGCGTATTTTTCAGAAATTCACGCAGGCCGATGGCTCCGATACGCGCCGCTATGGTGGCACCGGTTTAGGCCTTGCCATTTCGCAGCAACTGGTAAGCCTGATGGGCGGCGAAATGGGCGTAAATAGCACCCCCGGTGTTGGCTCGTGCTTCTGGATTACGCTGCGTCTACCGCTCGTTGAATCATGCGTGTGGCAACCGCGTGAAGAAGATGTGGCACCCGCCGTGATCTCTGAAAACGAAGCCAGCAATGCCCGCGTGCTGATTGTAGAAGACCACGCCATCAATCACATGCTGCTGAGCAAATTGCTGACCAAAATGGGCTTCCACCATATCGACCGCGTGGAACATGGTGGTCAGGCAGTGCAGGCCTGCTACCGCGTACAATACGACTTGATTCTGATGGATTGCCAGATGCCGATTATGGATGGCTACGAAGCCACGCGCCGTATTCGTATGCAGGAATTACATCAGGGGCGGCGCACCCCGATTGTGGCAATGACCGCCAATGCCATGCAAGGCGATCAGGAAAAATGCTTAGATGCCGGTATGGATGATTATTTAAGCAAGCCCATTGATTTGGTAATGCTAAAACGTGTACTCACTCGCTGGTTACACGTTACCCCAGCCATGACACCGGATGTGCACGAGGCTGCGGAAATCAACTCGCATCTTCCGGTCGATATGAAGCACCTGCGCATGTTTACCGATGGCGACCGCGACGAAGAAAAAACGCTGTTTGGTATCTTCATGAGTAATGCCGATGAAACCGTTTCGCGGCTTCAGGAAAGCCTGCAGAAGCAGGATAGCGAATCGTGGCGTAAGGCCGCCCACCGCTTAAAAGGCGCTTCGGGCAACTTAGGTGCAAATGCGCTGAGCGATCTTTGTGCCCAGGCTGAAAAAGCCTGTGGCTATGATGCCGAAATATGGTCGGGCTATATGCAGGCCATTGATGCTGAATTAACCCGTGTCCGTAGCTTTATTCACCAACAAGGAGGATGTGATTGAACCCACATAGATGCTTATGAAAATTTTAACTGTCGATGATTCTGCGGTAATGCGCCAAATGGTGAGGTTTACGCTTGAAAGCACAGGTCAGCATTGCTGCCTTGAAGCCGAGGATGGCGAAGCCGCCCTGCATGTGCTGGAAAGTGAAACGCCCGATTTAATTATCACCGATTTAAATATGCCCGGTGTGAATGGTATCGAGCTGCTGAAAATTCTTCGTAGTCGTGATACATTCAAATTCACCCCCATCATTGTACTGACTACCGAGAACAATGAAGAAGCCCAACGCCGCTGCAAAGAAGCGGGTGCCACGGGTTGGATGGCAAAGCCGTTTCAAACCGATAAATTGCTGCAGGTGGTAAAGAAATTTTCGGCGCAATAACGCTATTTGCGATCACGCTCGGCGAGTTTGCGGTAAATCGTCGATTGGCCAATACCCAGCATGGCCGCAGCTTTTGGCACCACTTGATTAAACGCCGCCAAGGTATGGGTAATAATCTCCGCTTCCAGCTCCTGCATGGTTTTACGCTGCCCATTTTCATGCAGTAACCCCACCACATTCCCTGCCGTTACTGGCACAGCACTGCGCCCATGCGCCTCTAAAAGTGGTGCAATATCATGGTGAGTTATTTCATCGCCAGCCGCAAGCAGTAAGGCGCGGGCAATACAATTTTCGAGCTCTCGTACGTTACCCGGCCACGGATGCTGCATCAGTAATTCCATCGCTTCACGGCTGATACTGCGTGGCTTCACCCCTTCGCGTACCGCGACATGATCCACAAAGTAATGTACCAGCGGTATAATATCAGAGCGTCGTTCGCGCAGCGCATTCAGGTGCAGTGGTAAAACATTTAAACGATAAAATAAATCTTCACGGAAGCGACCGCTTGCCACATCATCGCGCAAATCGCGGTGAGTGGCCGAAATGATGCGCACATCAATCGGCACCGATTTGCCGTAGCCCACCGGTTCAATTTCTTTATTCTGAATGGCGCGCAGCAATTTTGCCTGTACTTCGCCGGGTAGTTCGCCAATTTCATCGAGAAATAACGTGCCACCCTGTGCTTCACGAAATTTGCCAAGCGACTTGGCAATGGCCCCCGTGAATGAGCCTTTTTCGTGGCCGAACAGAATGCTTTCAGCCAGATTCGCAGGAATCGCCCCACAATTCATGGCGATATAAGGGGCATCGGCGCGTTTACTTTCGCCGTGAATGGCGCGCGCGAACACTTCTTTTCCCACGCCGCTTTCACCAGTGATCAGTACAGGCAGGTCAGAGCTTGCCAGCCGTTTGCCCATTTCCACGGCTTCTTGTAGGCCGCCCTCTGCACCAATGAGGTCGCTGAAACCAAAGCCGCCCTTACTATGACGGGTAAGACGTACCACTTCAGCGCGCAGCGATTTATTCTGTAGCGCGTTGGCAATTGAAACACGCAAGCGTTCCGGATCAACGGGTTTGGTAATAAAATCATGTGCGCCTGCCTGCATGGCATTTACTGCATCCTGCATGTCGCTGCTCATGGTTAGCACGATCACTGGCACATCGGGGCGCGCGCTGCGCGATTGCCGTGTCAGTTCCATACCGCCCATTTTGGGCATGTTCAGATCTGTCAGCAGTAGTTGAATTTGCTTAGTTTCATCGCGCGTCAGGAAATAATAGGCTTCTTCACCATCGCTCGCTTCAATGACATCGTAACCAGCCTGCTTGCAGAATTCACGAAACGTGAAGCGCTGGCTAGGTTCGTCTTCAGCAATCAGGATGGTGGGTTGCATAATTGGTTATGTAATGAATCAGGGGGGTATTGTTCACCAGCGCACAATAATGAATTTCCCGTTAGTTATGCAAGTTGCATTTGGCATCGGTAGGATAATCCGTTAGAAAGCCAAGCTATGAACAAAAAAATCTTGATTCCCGCCATTTTGGCTGTTGCTGCTGGGGCCTATTATTTTAATCCATTTCAAGGCGAAGTAGGTGCTCCTCCTGAATTTCCTTTGCCTGTACAGGCAACCAAAGTGGTGGCGCGGCCTTTAAGCGTTACGATTGATGCTGTGGGGAGCTTACGTGCGAACGAATCGGTGGTGCTGCAGCCTGAGGTGGTTGGCAGGGTAACGGAAATCACCTTTACTGAAGGCCAGCCGGTAAAAAAAGGCGACGCCCTTTTTAAAATCGATGATCGCATGGCCGCCGCCGAAGTAAAACAGGCCGAAGCGAATTTACAGTTAGCGCGGCTGGATTTCGAGCGTTTTCGTAAGCTTTCAAATACCGGTGCTTCTACTAAGCAGCGCTACGATCAGGCACAAGCCAATTTAGGGGTGATGGAAGCAAATGTGCAATTAGCACGCACCCGCCTCGATTACACAACAATTCGTGCACCGTTCGATGGGGTGGTGGGCTTGCGCAAAATAAGCCCCGGCGATTATGTGAATGTAGGGCATGAGCTAGCGAATTTTGTGAGCCTTGACCCGATGAAGGTAGATTTTACCATTCCCGAAACGCAGGCATCGCAGGTGCAGGTGGGGCAGAAGTTGGATATTGTACTTGAAGCAATTCCTGATCGTACCTTTACCGGTGAAGTGTTCGCGCTTGATTCACAGATCGATGTCAATGGCCGCGCTGTTTCGCTGCGCGCTACCGTACCAAACCCCGAGGGCATATTGCGCCCCGGCTATTTTGCGCGTGTGATGCTTACGGTTGCCGAAAAACCAAGCGCACTCATTGTGCCGGAAGAGGCGATTGTGCCGCAAGGCGCGGCCAAGCTGGTATATGTGGTGAACGAAGATGGCAGCGTGGATATGCGCCCCGTCACGCTTGGCCAACGCTTAAGCGGTGAAGTGGAAATTCTGGATGGCGTTAAAGAAGGTGAGCAGGTGGTAACCGGTGGGCACATTAAAATTCGCCCAGGTGCGAAGGTAAGCATTTTGCCACCCGAGGGTGCAGCTAAGCCTGATGCCGATACGGCGAAGAAAAAGCCCGGTAAAAAACCGGAATCAGGCAGCAAGAAGGAATAGCGCGTGCGTATTGCCGAATTTTGTATCACCCGCCCTGTTGCTGCGATTGTGGTGAATTTGCTTCTGGTACTGATTGGTCTGGTTTCGTATGATCGCCTGACGGTACGTGAATACCCCAATATCGATGTACCGGTAGTTACCGTGACTACCAAATATATTGGCGCTTCGGCGCGCATTATCGAATCACAGGTGACAAAACCACTCGAAGATTCGCTTTCGGGCATTGAAGGTATCGATTTTATCAAATCGATTTCGCGTTCCGAAGAAAGCCAGATTACCGTGCAGTTTCGCTTAACGCGCGATGCCGATGCCGCCGCCAGTGATGTGCGTGACCGCGTGGCGCGCGCACGTGGCCAATTGCCTGATGAAACCGATGAACCGATTGTTGCTAAAGTGGAAGCCGATGCGCAGCCGATTATGTGGATGGCACTTTCAAGCGATACGTCCAGCCAGCTCGATGTAAGCGAAATCGCCGATATTCTGGTGCAAGACAGATTACAGGTGTTACCCGGGGTGGCGAGCGTGCGGCTATTTGCCGAGCGTCGCTACACCATGCGTATCGGGCTTGACCGCGAAAAACTCGCAGGCTTCAGCCTGACCACACAAGATATCGAAAATGCCCTGCGTGCGCAGAACGTAGAAATTCCCGCAGGGCGCATTGAATCACTCGATCGTGAATTTACCGTGCTATCGCAAACCGATCTGAACACGCCAAAACAATTCCAGCAGGTGATTTTACGCAATACCGAAGAAGGACACTTGGTGCGCCTCGGTGATGTAGCCAATGTGTATTATGGTGCGTATGAAGAACGCTCGGTAGTGCGCTTCAATAATGAATCGGCGATTGCGCTCGGCGTTATTAAGCAATCGGTGGCTAACCCACTTGAAATCGCCAACGCGATTCGCAAGGAACTGCCAAAAATTCAGCGCGATTTACCGCCAGATATGACGTTATCGGTAGCCTATGATTCTTCGATATTCATTCAAAAATCGATTGAAAATGTGTTCCACACGATTGTCGAAGCAATTGCGCTGGTGGTGCTTACCATCTTTTTCTTCCTGCGTTCGATGCGCGCCACGCTTATTCCGCTCATCACTATTCCGATATCGCTGATAGGCACATTGGCGCTGATGTATTCTTGGAATTTCTCCATCAACACCCTCACGCTGCTTTCGTTCGTGATTGCCATTGGCCTGGTGGTGGATGATGCGATTGTGGTGCTCGAAAATATTCACCGCCACATCGAAGAAGGCTACGATGCTATCCATGCTTCGGTGAAGGGCATGCGCGAGATTGGTTTTGCCGTGGTTGCGATGACCTTAACGCTTGCCACCGTATTTGTGCCCGTAGCGCTTACGCCTGGGCGCACCGGCCAGCTATTCATCGAGTTTGCGCTTACCCTTGCAGGTGCCGTGATTATTTCGGGTATCACCGCGATTACCCTTTCGCCGATGATGTGTTCGCGCATTTTAGTTCGCAGTGATCCGGCGCGTATGCCGGGCTGGTCGCGCCGCATCGAAGGCTGGATTCACGGCTGGGAAGCCGGTTATAAAGCCCTGCTTACACGCGTGCTAAAAATGCCTGCACAGGTGATAGCGGTGGCGGTGATCACTGTTTTGGGGGCTGTGGGGCTGCTGATGCAGTTGCAATCCGAGCTTTCGCCTGCCGAAGACAGGGGCGTTATTTTTGGTGTCGGCATTTCGCCGGAAGGTTCTACCATTCAATATTCCGATACATATGCCAAACAAATGGAAGCGATTTTCGAAGAAATCCCCGAAAAGCAATGGCGCTTTATTGCCGTGGGCTTTCCGTTTGTTACGCAGACTTTTACGGTTACGGGCCTTAAGCCGTGGGAAGAACGCTCGCGCTCAAGCTTTGAAATTATTGGCGATATCTCGCCCAAACTGTTTGGCATTCCCGGCACGCTCAATTTTGCGATCAACCCGCAATCGTTGGGGCAAAGCCCGCGCAGCCAACCCGTTGAGGTAGTGCTGCAAACAACCGATAGCTACGAGAAGCTTGATGAAACCACCAATAAGGTGATGGAAAAACTTTATGCAAATCCCGGCTTGATGGCGCCCGATACCGATCTGAAATTGAACAAGCCCGAACTGCGCGTGACCATGGACCGTGAAAAAATGGCCAGTATGGGCATTGATATTGCCACCGTGGGGCGCACGCTTGAAACCATGCTGGGCGGTCGCGAAGTAACGCGCTTTAAGCGCGGTTCGGAACAATATGATGTGCTGGTGAAAATCGAAGATAATAAACGCCGCACACCCAGCGACCTGAACGCGATTTATGTGCGCAATAGCCAGCAGGAAATGGTGCCGCTGAGCAATCTGGTGAAGCTCGAAGAATCGGTTGCGCCGCGCGAATTAAATCACTTCAACAAGCTGCGTGCGGTTACCATTACGGCCAACCTTGCACCCGGCTATGGGCTTGGCAATGCGCTTGCCGATATTGAAGATAGCGTGCATGAAGTCGCCCCTAATCTGAGTGTCGATTACGGCGGCAATAGCCGCGAATTCAAAGAATCATCGGCCAGCATGGGCATGATTTTTGGCATGGCGCTGGCGTTTATTTATTTGGTGCTGGCGGCGCAGTTTGAAAGCTGGCGCGACCCGCTGGTGATTCTGCTCACCGTGCCGCTGGCGATGGCGGGTGCCGTGCTGCTGATGACACTTACGGGCGGCTCGGTAAACGTGTATAGCCAGATTGGTCTGGTGGCGCTGATGGGGCTGATTTCCAAACACGGTATCATGATCGTTGAATTCGCGAATCAGCTGCAACTGGCTGGCCGCAGCCGCCTTGAGGCCACCATTGAATCGGCATCCATTCGTATGCGCCCCATTCTGATGACCACCGCCGCCATGGTGCTTGGCGCTGTGCCACTGGCCATTTCAAGTGGTGCGGGCGCAGAAAGCCGCCAGGCCATTGGCTGGGTGATTGTTGGTGGTATGAGCTTTGGCACGCTGTTTACGCTGTTCGTGGTGCCAACCTTTTACCTGTTGCTCTCGCGCCCAAAATCACTGTTGGTGATCGATGAGCGCAAGCTGGCAAGCTAAGCTTAAGCAAACAGCTTGCTGAATTCGCGCTTCTTACGGTTTTTCCAGTAGCCACGGTGATAGGCATCGGAAGCCAGCAGCGGAATCACGCTACCGGCTTCGGCAAACACCATTTGTTCATGCACGGTGCTCACTTTACCCCAGCTCGAGGCTTCTTTCAGCGTGCTGGAACTGCATGCGCCATCGCGCACATCGGCCACCGTGATTTGAATGGCATATTTGTGCATTTGTACATCGTCGTGGCCTAAAATTTCGGCGCATACCACGGTATCCTGCACAAAGTTTTTCGGCACGCCGCCACCAACCATTAAAAGGCCAGTGGTACCGGCTTTGATTTTAATATCGGTCAGTTCACGGAAATCGGCGATGGAATCAATGGTCATGTAGCGCTTGGGGTTATCGACTTGGTGCTTCACCAAACCAAAACCCGCCGAGCTATCGGTGAAGGCTGGGCAGAAGATGGGCACGTTGTTTTCGTAGGCCAGTTGAATCAGGGAATCTTTTTTCTTGGCATTGCCAGCGGCCAGCCATTTGCCCATTTCCTTGATGAATTCGCGCGAGCTGTAGGCGCGTGGCTCAAGGCTATTGGCGATCTCTAAAATCGTGTGGTCGCAGGCCTGCAACTCTTCTTCGTCGATATAGGTATCGTAGATACGGTCGATATACAAATCGCGCAGGTGGTTATCATCGAGCGTGGCCGAACCCTGATAATGCTTGAAGCCCAGCGCTTCAAAGAAATCCATATCCACGATGGAAGCGCCGGTAGAAACAATCGCATCCACCATGCCAAAACGGATCATATCGGCATACAGCTTCATGCAGCCGCCTGCAGAAGTGGAGCCGGCGAGCGTGAGGATGACGCTGCAAGATTCATCTTTCAGCATCATGTTGAAAATGTCGGTGGCGCGCGCTAAGTCGCGGCTGGTGAACGACATATGCCCCATGCTTTCGATAATCGGGCGCGCATCGAAGCTGGTGATGTCGATATGTTTAATTTCTTTGGAAAGCAGTTCTGCCTTCTCGTTGCTTTTTGGTTTTGCTTGTGCCGTCATGGTGTTCTCCCTGCAAATGTTGCCCCGCCTCTAGCAGAGGCAGGGCGATATGTAAACTAAACTGAAACAGCTTACGCCGTGGCGTAAATCCGCGATTCGTTCTCGCGTAGTGCGGCGCGGCGACGTGTTGGCACCGGCAGCTCTTCGTACATGGTCATCAGCGGCGCATCTTTCACGGCAATCACCTGACGTGCCATCGAAAAACCGTTGAAGCGCGTGGCCATGGTGCGCCCGTAAGCGCCTAGCTGGCCGATTTCGATGTAATCGCCCTCGCGGATATCGGCGGGCAGCATGAACGGGCCTTTCATGAAATCCAGCGAATCGCAGGTGGGGCCGTAAAAGCTGAACGGGTGCAGATCTTGCGAGGCATTGTCGCGCAGCAATTTAGCCGGGAAAATGAATTTCGGCGTACCCGCATCGAACAGGCTGCCATAGGTGCCATCGTTCAGATACAAGAAATCGCCCTTACGCATTTCCACACGTGCCACCGTGCTGCCTGATTCGGCAACCAGCGCACGCCCTGGCTCGGCCATCAGAATGCAGTTTGGGTAAAGCTTCTGAATATCGCGCACTTCTTCGTGAATGGCGCGGAAATATTCCTGCATTGGCGGCGGGGTCATGCCCGGATAGATGGAGGGGAAACCACCACCGACATCGAACGAATCGAGCGCCACGCCCGATTGTGCGGCCACGCGTTTCGCCATGCGAATGGCGGTGCGGTACGCATCGGGGTGCATGCACTGCGAACCCACATGGAAGCAGATGCCAGTATGCGCCGCTACGGCCTTCACGGCACGCAGTAGGGCAGGGGCGGCATCAAGCGCGGCACCGAATTTATCGGTAAGCGCCAGCTCGGCGTGGGTGTTCGGAATCGCCAAACGCACATGCAGCGCTAAATCAGAGGCATCTAAGCCTTCGCCGTCACGCGTTTCCTCGAGGATCTTTTGCAATTCCTCGTGGGTATCGAGCGAGAAATGGCGCACGCCATAGGTGTGATACGCCTCACGAATCGCTTTGCGCGATTTAATGGTGTGCATGAAAAACAGTTCAGCTTCAGGCAGCAAGCCGCGCACCATCGCCACTTCGTGTAGCGAGGCCACATCGAAATTGCGAACACCTTCTTCCCAGAGCGCTTTTAACACGTGCTCTTCGGGGTTGGTTTTCACGGCAAACAGCACCTGACCACGAAACCCATTACGGAATGTGGCGACAGCACGTTGCAGTGCGTGGGGGCGGAAAATTACAAGTGGATGTTCCG
>JBILFK010000180.1:0-3012 GCA_044351685.1 Rickettsiales bacterium
AAAAGCATTTGAGGTTTATGGCGCGCGCGAACGTCGCTTTGGAGCCCGCAATGACTGATGTTGCGCGCTGGGGTGAACTAAAATTGCGCACTGCCAGTGCATTGCTTGTGGGCTCTGCCGTATTATTCATTACATGGTACGACCCAATAAGCTTTTGCACCATGCTGCTGGTTGCCTTTTATTTGCTGATGAAAGAATGGCGCGCACTTACGCAACATCGCAGCGCAAGTTTTTTATATCTTGGCATTGCCTATATCGGCACTGGCGTTCTTAGCCTTGCATTCATGCATTTTTATTTAGGCTGGGCATGGATGTATGTGTTTTTTGCGGTGGTGTGGTCGGCAGATATTGGCGCCTATCTGGTTGGTAAAAAATGGGGTGCACGCAAAATCGCCCCGCATATTAGCCCCGGCAAAAGCTGGGAAGGCTTGATAGGAGGCATTGCTACCACCATCCTCACGATTTTTGTCGCACATATGGTGATGTATCATGGTGCGCCTGATGTATTGAAAATAGCTGCATATATAACAATAGGCGTGGTACTCGCGGTTATTGGGTTGCTTGGCGACTTGTTTGAATCTTCGCTGAAACGCCACGCGGGGGTAAAAGATTCCGGCACACTACTACCGGGGCATGGCGGGTTGTTTGACCGCGTGGATGCACTGATTCCCTGCGCGATAGCAACGGCGCTTGTGTTGCTTGGCTTCCGGGCGCTCGGTTGCCATTCGCTGGCAACGTGCTTATAGCATGCCTATGTCAAAATCGATTAGCATTCTGGGTGTTACCGGCTCGATTGGCCAGAGCGCGCTCGATATCATTGCACAGCACCCCAATAAATTTTCACTCAGTGCTGTAACCGCACACGAAAATATTGATGGGTTAATTGCTGTTTGCAAAAAATTTACACCACGTTACGCGGCCATTGCATCACCTGCATTGCAAGCAACCCTTCGCGAAGCACTTGCGGGAACAGCAACGCAAGCGATTGACGGCAATGATGCAATTATCAAGGCGGCCGCCATTCCCTGTGATATTAACGTCGCGGCTATGATGGGGGCTGTGGGCGTTACGCCAATTTTAAAAGCGCTAGAATCAGGCGCGCATGTGGCGCTTGCCAATAAAGAAGCGCTAGTATGTGCAGGCCCACAAGTGTTGGCAACAGCCGCCAAGCACCAACGCATGCTATTACCGCTGGATTCTGAGCATAATGCCGCATTTCAATGTTGGAACACGCACACACAAGCATCACTTGCTTCGCTTACGCTTACAGCTTCTGGTGGGCCGTTTTTAACGCGTGATCTTGCCAGTTTTTCGAACATTACACCTGAAGAAGCGGTGAAACATCCGCGCTGGAATATGGGTGCTAAAATATCCGTCGATTCCGCAACCATGATGAATAAAGGCCTCGAGCTGATAGAGGCGCATTATTTGTTTAATCTTGCACCTGAAACGTTACAGGCGGTGATTCATCCGCAATCAATTGTGCATGCGCTGTTAACCCACCACGATGGTTCCGTGCTGGCGCAAATGGCTATGCCCGATATGCGTATTCCGATTGCCTATGCGCTTAGCTGGCCAGAACGATTGCCATTGAATGTTCCCACCCTAAACATTGCGGAGTTAAGTCGTTTGGATTTCCATCCGATCGAAAAAAATCGCTACCCGCTTTATTTTTTAGCCTGCGAAGCGCTCAAACACCGTCAAGCAGCCATGATCGCGCTAAACGCAAGCAACGAAGTGGCGGTGCAGGCATTTTTACAAAAAGCCATTGGCTTTAACGAGATTCACGCTATCGTAGAACGCACACTGAATATGCGCGATTTCCCATCGATTTCTTCTGTTGAAGATGCATTGGCATGGAACGTTGAAGCGAGAAGTGCCGCACACCATTTTATCGAGTAACGCGCATGAACATGATTCTTGATATTGCCCAAACCGTTCTCTCGTTCGCGTGTATTATTTCGATTATCGTGTTTATTCACGAATTTGGGCATTACATTGTGGCGCGCGCTTGCGGTGTGCGCGTTGAGGTGTTCTCGATTGGATTTGGTCGTGAAATTTATGGTTGGAACAATCGTAACGGCACGCGCTGGAAAATTTCGCTGTGGCCACTGGGTGGTTATGTAAAAATGTTTGGCGATGCGGGCGCCGCCTCCACAGCCGATAATGAAAAAATCGCCACCATGACAACAACTGAAAAATCGGTCAGTTTTCATCATAAAGCCCTTTGGCAAAAATCACTCATCGTGGCAGCGGGCCCTGTTGCCAATTTTTTGCTGACGATTGCAGTATTCACCTATTTTATTTTTACTACAGGCCTTGCCTCTACCGCACCGATTGTTGGCGGTGTGTTGCCACATTCTGCTGCTGCAGCGGCGGGGTTACAAAAAAACGATCGCGTGTTACGTATCGACGGCAAAGAAATGCAACGATTTAGCGATATTTCAGCAAGCATCATGTTGAATTTGGGCGAACCCGTTACCATGGAGCTAATGCGCGGTAAAACCAAACAAACCGTAACGTTCACCCCCAAAATCACCAAAGAAAAAGATAAATTTGGCAATGTACACAAGCGGCCAGTCATTGGCATTCGCAGCCAAGATTTAACATTTCAGCAAACCGGGCTTTTCTCGGCTATTGGGCATGCAACACGCGAAACCTACAGTTTATGCGTTGCTTCGCTGCAGGTGCTTGGCCAAATGGTAAGCGGCAAGCGCAGTGCCGATGAACTTAAGGGGCCTCTTGGTATTGCGCAACTTTCAGGCCAGGTAACCAAATCGGGCGATAACTGGCACGAAATGTTGCATACAACCCTGTGGTTCATTGCCCTGCTTTCTGTAAATTTGGGATTAGTAAATTTACTGCCTATTCCCATGCTGGATGGTGGCCATCTGATGTATTACGGCATCGAAGCGATTCGGGGGCAGCCATTGGCAGAAAAATTCCAGGAATATGGGTTTCGCTTTGGCTTTGCGCTGATTGCTTCTCTGATGGCGTTTAGCCTATTCAATG
>JBILFK010000181.1:0-3007 GCA_044351685.1 Rickettsiales bacterium
TCGGGCAGCATGGGCAACGAAAACCGCAGCAAGCCATACCCACCCATTTTCAGCAGAATACCCGCCAGAATGACCGAACCCGCAGTCGGCGCTTGCACGTGTGCATCGGGCAACCAGGTATGCACGGGCCACATGGGCACCTTCACCGCGAACGATGCCAGCATCGCCAGCCATAAATATTGTTGAACATCCAGGCCCAAACTTGGTGCTAACCGCATGAGCGCCGGAATTTCGAAGGTTCCGAAGCTGAAATACAGATACAAAATAGCGATGAGGAACAATACCGAACCAGCAAGCGTGTATAAAAAGAATTTATACGATGCATAAATACGGTTCGCCCCACCCCAGATACCGATAATCAAATACATCGGAATGAGCATGCCTTCGAAGAATAGATAAAACAGCATCGCATCGAGCGCGCAGAAAACCCCAATGACTAACGCTTCAAGCACCAAAAATAGCGCCATAAATTCACGCACGCGGGTGGTGATCGATTGCCAGCTACAGGCAACACATATCGGCATCAGCACCGCTGTCAGCAGAATCATCCAGAGTGAAATACCATCGACACCGAGATCATAATAAATTTGGTAATCTTTAAACCATTCAATTTTTTCACGGAATTGAAAGGCCGCGCTGCTAGCATCGAACTGCGCGAATAACACACCGCTTAGCCCTAGAGTTACTAGTGTAAAAAACAGCGCCAACCAGCGCGCACGTGCAGCGCCAGCAGGTGTATCGCCACAGAAAAAATAGGTAATTACGGCACCCAGCAGCGGTAACCAGATCAATGTGCTTAGAATGGGCAGATTTTCGATCATCTGTTATCCTATCATCACATAAATGAGCCACGACATCAGTAGCGCCAAGCCAATGATCATGGCGAATGCATAATGGTAGAGTAACCCGCTCTGCGATTCCGATGTCATATGCGCGAATTTTTGGCTAAGCCATGCGGCACCATTCGGCCCCATATTATCGATGATTTTAATATCCACCGAACGCCAGAGCCACGTGCCAAGCGATTTTGCTGGCCGCACGAACACAGCATCATACAATTCATCGATCCACCATTTATTGAGCAAGAAGCGGTAAAGCGCACCAAAATTTCGGGCCAATTTTGCAGGAACACCCGGGAAGGCGATATAAAACAGCCAGGCTAATACAATGCCCGAAATCGCAGCAGCCAGCGGCGCCAGCGGCACCCAATGCGGCACATGGTGCGCGGCTTTTACGGTATTATTTTCATCTAGCACCATGAGTGCGCCACGCCAGAAAGCATAATCGCCCTTCACCATGCCAAGTAATTCATAGCCCACATAGCCTGCGCCAATCGCGCCAGCGAATAATATCAGCAATGGTAACAGCATTACAGGTGGCGATTCATGTACATGTTCCATGGTGTGCTGATCGGCACGTGGCTTGCCGTGGAATGTCATGAATAATAACCGCCACGAATAAAACGCGGTCATAAAGGCAGCGGCTAAGCCTGCCCAGAAGGCAACATACCCATGCGTACTATGTGCTGCATACGCCGATTCCAGAATCATATCTTTGGAATAATACCCGGCGAATAACGGAATGCCCGCCAACGCCAGTGAGCCAACCCACATATAGACATACGTGAAGGGAATTTTTTTCCAGATACCACCCATGCGGCGCATATCCTGCTCACCCGACATGGCATGAATAACCGAGCCAGCACAAAGAAACAGCAGCGCTTTGAAAAAACCGTGCGTCATCAGGTGGAACACCCCGGCGCTATACGCTGAAACGCCGCACGCAAAAAACATATAGCCCAGCTGCGAACAGGTGGAATAAGCAATTACGCGCTTAATATCGTTTTGCACCAACCCCACCGATGCCGCAAAAATGGCTGTAAATGCTCCCACATAGGTCACCACCATCAGGGCGGTGGGGGCAAGTTCAAATAAAGGCGAGCAACGCGCCACCATAAATACACCCGCAGTCACCATGGTGGCTGCGTGAATAAGCGCAGAAACGGGGGTTGGGCCTTCCATGGCATCGGGCAACCATGTGTGCAGAAGAAACTGCGCCGATTTACCCATCGCGCCCATGAACAACAACAGGCAAATTGTATCCAGCACCGGCACATTGTAGCCCAGCAATTCCCACGAAGCGTTCGGCGTATCGGCATGGAATTGCGCCGCGCCCGCGAATACATCGGCAAAATTAACGGAGCCAAACACAAAAAATATCGCCGCAATGCCAAGTGCAAAGCCAAAATCACCCACACGATTGACAATAAACGCTTTCATGGCCGCCGCATTTGCCGATTCTTTTTTGAACCAGAAACCAATCAGCAAATATGAACACAAGCCCACACCTTCCCAGCCAAAGAAAAGCTGGATAAAGTTATCGGCCGTTACCAGCATCAGCATGAAAAAGGTGAATAACGACAAATAGGCCATAAAGCGCTGCGGGTGTTCGTCGTGCGACATGTAGCCCACCGAATACACATGTACCACCGCCGAAACCCACGTAACCAGAAGCAACATCACGGCAGTTAATACATCGACTTTCAACGCCCAATGTAACGAGAAATCACCCGAAACAATCCACGGCGCTAAGTGAACCGTGAAATCATGCCCTTGTATCGCCACATGGTAAAACACAAAACCAGCGGCCACGGCCGATGCTATCATAGGCAAACATGTCGTAATTTGCGCAAGCGATGGCGAAAGGCGACGCACCAACACGCCCGTGAGCAGCGCGCCTGCGAGTGGCGCAAATACTGTGATAAGAATCAGGGTTTGAATATCCATCATCACCCCTTGAGCGCCTGAATATCATCAACATCGATGCTGCCGCGATTACGCGAATACACCACTAAAATTGCCAAACCAATCGCCGCTTCTGCTGCGGCTACTGTTAAAATCAGCATCGTGAAAATTTGCCCGGTTAAATCATTATGTGCGACGGAGAAGGCAACAAGGTTGATGTTCACCGCAAGCAACATCAACTCAATCGACATTAGAATCGTGAT
>JBILFK010000182.1:0-2998 GCA_044351685.1 Rickettsiales bacterium
CTTTCCAGCTGCGCGACATCAGTTCTTCTTTGGCAACCACCGGGTCTTTGGCGGCGCGAATTACTGCAATCACCTCATCGATATTAGCAACCGCAATCGCCAGACCAATTAATACGTGGGCACGGTCACGGGCTTTGGTGAGCAGAAATTGCGTGCGACGGGCAATAACTTCTTCGCGGAACTCGATGAAGGCTTTCAGCACTTTACGCAAATCGAGCAATTCAGGGCGGCCACCATTTAGCGCCAGCATGTTCACGCCAAAGCTGGTTTGCAGCGGCGTGTAGCTGTAAAGCTGCGCCAGCACCACATCGGCCACCGCATCTTTTTTCACTTCAATCACCACGCGCACGCCCGATTTATCGGATTCGTCGCGCAGATCACTGATGCCTTCGATTTTCTTTTCTTTTACCAGTTCGGCCATGCGCTCGATCATGCGCGCCTTATTCACCTGATACGGAATTTCATGCACAATAATCGCTTCGCGGCCATTTTTGGCGACCTCAATGCTGCATTTGCCGCGCATCACCACCGAGCCACGACCTGTTGTCATGGCGCTGTGGCTGCCAGTGCGGCCTAAAATAATACCGCCTGTTGGGAAATCTGGTGCGGGGCAAAGCACCGCTAGTTCCTCAAGCGTTGCTTCGGGGTTATCAATCAGCATACATGTCGCGTCAATGACTTCACCCAAATTATGTGGCGGAATGTTGGTGGCCATACCGACCGCAATACCGCTGCCACCATTCACCAGCAGGTTGGGGAAGCGCGCAGGCAGCACCACTGGTTCTTGCTCGTTGCCGTCATAGTTTTCTTGGAAGTTTACGGTGTCTTTATCAATATCATCGAGCAGCGCGTGCGCGGCTTTGCTAAGGCGCGATTCGGTGTAACGCATCGCGGCGGCAGAATCGCCATCCATCGAGCCGAAATTGCCCTGACCATCGACCAGCGGTAGGCTCATGCTGAAGGGTTGCGCCATACGCACCAGCGCATCGTAAATCGCACTATCGCCGTGCGGGTGGAATTTACCCATCACGTCACCAACGATACGCGCCGATTTTTTGTAGGATTTATTCCAATCCACACCCAGTTCGAGCATGCCGTACATGATGCGGCGGTGCACCGGCTTTAAGCCATCACGCACATCGGGAATGGCGCGCGATACGATCACGCTCATCGCGTAATCGAGGTAAGATTTTTTCATTTCATCTTCGATGGAAATCGGAAGAATTTCAGCGGTCGTTGCGCTCATGGCTTGCTCTCAGGTTAGTGACATTTTTTTGAACGCCCATAACTAGCAGCCCGCTGGCGGTTTACCAAGGGAAAATACGCTTTATTCACAGCTGTTAGGGCTTACACGCCCACACCCACACCGCGCTCTGGTGAAAGCCCAATACCACCGAGCCCATGCCCCATCTGGAAGGCCAGGTCCAGCTGTCTTGCATCCACGCCGTCCCCTAAACTCATGCAGTCGAGGCGGCGCTCCATGGCATTGCCGTGAATATCTGCTTCCTGGCCGGTAAATAAATCAGTGGTCATAACATTAAGCCTATAACGAATTTCTTAATAATGGCTTAACGCTGGCTATAGCACCAAACGCAGCCGATTATGCGGCCTGTGCTGTTTGCGCCTTGAGCAATTCGGCCTGAAGCGCCTGAGTGAAGCCTACATCCAGCTTCAAGGCAGCGGCAAGCTGGCTTAAATAGGCCTGTTCAGCCGCACATTGGCTATCGCACACCAGTAATGCTGCGAGATAAATTTCTGCGCCTTCTTCCGGTGTTTTCGCGCCCGAGGCGATCTGGTTCACATCTTGCGTGTTGGCCAGTTCGGTCATCAGGAAGGATTTTTCATCATTATCCATGCCGCTTTGATCTAGATGCCCGAGAATACGTTGGGTTTCATCGGCATCCACCTTACCATCGGCTTTGGCAGCGCCGATCATGGCGCGAATCACCGCAAGCGCCAGTTCATTGGTTTGTTCGGGTGCAGGTAATGCCGCAGGTGCTGCCGCACTGGCTTGTGCATTGGCAATAAGCGATTTGAAATTGCCCGCCAGCACCTTGCCCTGCGTTACCATATCGCCTGCGCCTTGTTTCACCGCATCCACCACGCTGGCGGAACCACCCGATGCCTTATTCGCCTGATAGGCATTATAGCTTTTATACGCGAGCGTACCAAGCAGTGCGAGGCCACCAAGTTTTGCGGCACCTTCTACCGTATCTTTGCTAATCAGCTGGCTGGCCACACCACCGGCAAGCAAACCGCCTGCGAATTGTTTGGTGGCCATGCCGCCGAGCATTTTGCCCACGAGGCCGTTCGAATTGATACCAGAAAGCAGGGATTTAGCATCGAGCATACGATTCTCCTAAGGTTGAATAACCGAAATATAGAGAGGGTTGTTAAGACTTCAAGGGGCATGAAAGTAAAAAATTGAAGCGCAGACCCCGTCATGAAGACGGGGTGACATTTCATGTCATTTCTGGCGATTCAGCAACCGTAGGCGCAACGCGTTCAGCTTAATGAAGCCCTCGGCATCTTGCTGGTTATAAACGCTATCGGCCTCAAAGGTCACGTGCTGCATCGAGTAGAGCGATTTCGGCGACTTGCGACCCACCACCGTTGCTTGCCCTTTATATAGCTTCAAGCGCACCGTACCCGTCACGTTTTCTTGCGATTTATCAATCAGCGTTTGCAGCATTTCACGTTCGGGGCTGAACCAATAGCCGAAATACACCAGCTCGGCATAGCGCGGCATCAGTTCTTCTTTTAAGTGCATTGCGCCGCGATCGAGGGTGATGGATTCAATGCCACGATGCGCGCTGTGTAAAATCGTGCCGCCGGGGGTTTCATAGACGCCGCGCGACTTCATGCCCACATAACGGTTTTCTACCAAATCAAGGCGGCCAATGCCGTGCTTGCCGCCCAAACGGTTCAGTTCGGTAAGCAACGCGGCAGGTGAGAGTGTTTTGCCGTTTACCGCAACTGCATCGCCTTTCTCGAACTC
>JBILFK010000183.1:0-2987 GCA_044351685.1 Rickettsiales bacterium
ATCACCGATAGCGTATGGCGCGAAGCACGCGGGAGCATGGGATATCATAACCCTGAAAATGTTTCCCTTATGCGTATGCTGCTAGGGCATCCGTTCATTGATGTGCGGGCGAGTTTTTCTTCGCTCATTCCGGCTAAACTTTCCTCAAATCTTGCGCAGCGCGTTCAGGATGCTTGGCTTTCCAGACTCAAAGAGTACCCTGAATACCATGATAAAGTAGAGTTTGAGATTGCTCAAACAGTACTCGATTTTACCTGTGATTCGCAGTTTGATACGAAAACCAACCATGCCTTTTCGGAGAATGAAAAGGCAACAATATTGGGTGTATTGCGTGACCATACGCATGCCTCTCTTACTGGCGATAGTTTGCCATTCGCGCAGCGCGCATTGCAACAGATACGCATGCAGCAATTGCAGCGATCCATTCAGCATGTGCCGCTGCTTACAGCGGTATTGCAGGAAGCACGTGCGGGTGCATTGCATTTTGCCGTGATTGCCCGCCATGCGTTTATGGCCGAGAGCCTGCTTAGAAGTGCGGTTACGCGCAGTGCGATTGCACCGGCACGCGCACAGGAATTACGTGCGGCGTTGCCAAGCATTACCCGTGATTTCCAGACAGCACTGGCGGCGCAACATACAGGTGCTGATGTGCAGCATTTTCTAGAACATTACGGCCATTTGCGCCCGGGAAGTTTTGATGTGGAATCACCGCGTTATGCCGAACGCGCTCAGCAATTATTGCGCGAGCCACCCGCTACGCAAACTGCCAGCCCCACATTTTCATGGACGCAGGCCGAACAGCACGCGCTTGAAGCGTTGCTTACCGAAATAGGCCTTACAGGGATTACACCCGAACAAATGCTTACCTATCTGCAACATGCCATCGCCGGGCGCGAAATGGGCAAGTTCATTTTTTCGCGTTCGCTATCAGATGTGCTGGAGGCATGCGCCACGTGGGGCGAAGCCAACGGATTAAGCCGTACCGATATTGCGCATCTGCCCATCGAGTGCGTTGGGGAAGATATTGCGGCTGTACGCGTGGCTATAGAACAAGAACGCGCCGCCTATAGTACGGCGCGCTATGTCAGGTTACCGCCACTGATTACCCAGCCCGATGATGTCTATGTTGCGCCTTTACCGCGTGCAATGCCGAACCTTTTTGGCAAACATAATGTACGCGCTGGCGTGAAAGAACTTACCGCGCAGGATGATTGGGCGCAGTCACTCGATAGGGTGATTGTGTGTATTGAAAGTGCCGATCCTGGGTTCGATTGGGTGTTTGGTACAGGGGCGCTGGGGCTGGTGACAAAATATGGTGGCGCAAATTCGCACATGGCGATACGTTGCATGGAAATGGGGTTGCCTGCAGCGATTGGCTGCGGTGAGCAGCTTTATGCCCGCATTCTGCATGCAGGCGCCGTAGAACTCAATATAGAAGGGCGGTTAGTGCGGCCATGTTTTCTAACCTAAAAATAGGCATCACCAGTCGTGTTACCCGCGCGGAGAGCTATAACGAATTGCGCGATAGTCTGGCGGCCGATTGGGCAATATTTATATCGCGTATATTGCCGCATGCCTGCTGGATTGCGCTACCGAATTTAGGGGAAGCGACGGTTGCCTATGCACAGGGGTGGAGCGTGAATGCGCTGATACTCACTGGTGGGAATGATATCGGGGAATACCCGCACAAAGATGCCACCGATCTTGCGTTGCTGGGTGATGCGTTGGCACGAAATACCCCTGTATTCGCCGTATGCCGTGGCTTGCAGGTGATGCAGCATGCGTTTGGTGGTACGCTTACGAAAGTGGATGCCGCCACCCATGTGGCAACACAGCATGCGGTGAATTTTATGCCGCTACAAGGAGTGGAGCTTGCGCAAACGGTGCAGGTGAATTCGTATCACCGCTATGGCATTACCACGCTTGCAGATGGCTTGGAAGCGTTTGCTGCCGCCGAAGATGGCACGATTGAAGCAGCGCGTATTACTGGTAAACATGCATTGGGGGTGATGTGGCACCCCGAACGCAATGCCGAGATTGCGGCGCATGATGCGGCGCTGATACGGCATATATTTCAAAGCGAGTAGCCGATGGTGCAGGCACTGATTCTGGCAGCAGGGCGAGGTTCGCGGCTTGGCGATATGACCAAAGCCCAGCCGAAAGGTATGGTGACATTGCTTGGCAAGCCATTGCTGCATTGGAGCCGTGCCGCGCTGACTGAGGTGGGGGCTTCGCCTATCCATATGGTGGGGGGTTATGCTGCAGAAATGCTGCAAGCAGAGGGTTGGGATGTGACACTGAACCCGCGCTGGGCAGAAACCAATATGGTCGGATCATTATTGTGTGCGGCTGAATTTATACAGCGTAATACCACCATTGTTTCGTATAGCGATATTGTGTATCACCCTGATCATGTGCGTGCCTTAATGGCAAGCGGCGGCGATATCACCATTACCTATGACACAGCGTGGCAAAATCTTTGGCAGCAGCGTTTTTCTGACCCGCTCAGCGATGCAGAAAATTTTCGCCTGCAAGATGGTCTGTTGCAAGAAATTGGCGCAAAATCTAACTCGCTTGCAGCGATCGATGGCCAATTCATGGGGCTGCTAAAATTTACCCCCGCCGGTTGGAACACTATTGCGGCCTATTTGGCAACGCTATCGCCACTGGTTGTTGATAAGCTGGATATGACATCGCTGCTTGCTGCATTGCTGCAGCAAAATATTCCGATTCATGCTGTTGCAGTAACAGGGCGTTGGTGTGAAATTGATAACCAAAATGATTTACGCTTAGCAGAAGATTGCTGCGCGAAGGGCAACTGGCCACATGATTGGCGGTGGGCATGATTGTTTGGATTATCGGGCTTTCTGGCGCAGGTAAAAGCACTATTGCCGCCGAACTTTATACGCAGTGGAAACCGCATGCCCCAAACCTTGTGCTGCTGGATGGCGATGCGCTACGCGAGGTGTTCGGCCATACCGGCGAGG
>JBILFK010000184.1:0-2969 GCA_044351685.1 Rickettsiales bacterium
TTTTCTTTATACGGGCTTTGTTGCTGCTTAGGCAGTCATTTTCGCTGGCTTTTTGTGTGCGCTGTCGATAGCAAGCCCGCATGGATCACGATGTATTAACTCCGTTTATGCTTGAAAACGCCACCGTGCGCGGCCGTATAGTGCGGCTGCATGCTTCGGCGAATACTATTCTTACCCGCCATGCGTACCCGGATGTTGTATCTAAGGTGCTGGGTGAAGCGTTGGTGATTGCCAGCATGCTTTCCTCGCAACTGAAACAGGATGGTATTTTTACCCTGCAAATACGCGGCGATGGCCCAATTAGCTTATTGGTGGTCGATGCGGTATATGGCGGCGCGTTGCGTGGGTATGCAGATATTATGCCCGAACATGAAGCAAAGCTTCGCGCTTCGGCATCAATAAGCTTGCGCGATCTATTTGGGCAGAACAGCTATTTTGCTATTACTTTGGATCCCGGTGAAGGCATGCAACGCTATCAAGGGGTGGTAGCACTTGAGGGTGATACACTGGCCGATGCGTTACAGGCCTATTTTACCCATTCACAACAACTAGCCGTGCAATGCATTACCGCTAGTGCGCGCACCGATTCTGGGCAGTGGCAGGCAGGCGGCATGATGATTGAGCATATCGCTGATACTGGCGGAGTAAGCAGCCTTGAGGCAGATGCCGAAGATAGCTGGCGCTATGCGCAAGCGATGTTGCGTACCGTCTCGCACGATGAATTGCTGAGCGATGCGCATACACACGATAGCCTGCTCTTGCAGCTGTTTCATGAAAGCGGCGTGATCATGTATCCGCAGCATGCTCTTTCGGTCGGTTGCCGATGCTCGCGCGAGCGCATTTATGATTTGCTGATGTCGATGCCGATTGCTGATCGTATGGATACATTGGTCGATGGCAAAACTTCGGTGCATTGCCAATTTTGCAATCAAACAGAAGTGTTTCTTCCAAACGAAATCGGCTTATCATTAAACTAATTGCTGATTAGCAACCCATGAATTGATTTATAAAAATCATGCGTTTAATAGATGTTGTGCACATCTATTGACCTGTGGAACGTTAGGATTACTGTATTGAACGATATGTCAATGGAGCCTTCTTATGCCACGTGCCAATGTAAAAGATAAACGTAAAAGCCAGCTGATTGCGGCGGCGCTTGAATCCATCGCCAAGCGCGGCTTGATGGAAACCACCATTACACACATCTCTAAAGGCGCGGGCATGAGCCGCGGCATCATCAATTTCTATTTCAATTCCAAAGAAATGATGATGCGCGAAGCGCTCAAAACCCTCATCGATGAATATGAAGATATGTGGCGCGAAGTGCTTGCTGAAGCGGGGGACGATGGCGTGATGCGCCTGCAAGCGTTAATTCAAACCCATTTCTCGAAAAAATGTTGTTCTGCCAAACGCCTGAACATCATGACAGCGTTTTGGGGCCATGCGGCTTCGCAATCGGCGTACCGCAATCAACTTGAGGCGGCCGATGCAAATATTGAAAACGCCTTCACCGCAGCGCTGGCGCATGCTTATGGCAGCGATTTGCCTGAAGCACAGCATTATGCGCGCCAGTTGCACGCATTGATACGCGGCCTGTGGTTGAATTTTATGTTGAATCCTCAAGCCGTGGATCGTACCGATTTAGCGCTCGAAGCACAGGCGTTTCTGGATAGGTTATCGGGTGCGCCCGTGCGTATTGTGCGCGATAACACGGCGCCCGCCAAAAAAGCGAAGCCCGAAAAAGCTGAGATTATTAAGGCTCCAAAAGCCAAAAAAGAAGAAATCCCCGGCCAGATGGATATTGAAGATTTGTTTGGTACCCGCGCCTAAGTTTGTTTAGTGCGGTAAATCGGGGAAAATGCGCTGGCATACACGGCGGATGATAGGGCCAAGCATAATGGCAACGGGTATCGCCACCACTAAATCGATCGCCAGCAAATGTGGCCAAAACTCCCAGAATTGTTCGACAGGGCGTAGCACGCTGGTAGAAACCGCCGACATCACCACGCAGGTGCAGCTAGCCATGAGTATGGCATAGGTAATGCGTGCGCGTTTGAGTTGGGTTTGAAACTGCATAGGCTTTGTTTACAACGTCATTCTCGTGCTTGCCACGATAATCTGTGACCCCTTGCAACAAGTGCAAAGCGTATAATGCTTCTACGCGGCTACGCGTGCATCATTCAGCCACATAGATAAATCGGCCAGTGCGCGGCTGGTGTAGCCTTGCGCGCGCGCATCTTTTTTCACACGGCCAGGCAGTGGCGGAAACAAGCCAAAATTGACATTCATCGGCTGAAACGTTGCCGCTTCAGCACCGCCCGTCACGTGATGTAGCAAAGCGCCAAGCGCGGTGGTAGCAGGTGGTGCAATTGCAGGTTCCTGCTGTAATTCAGCAGCGGCAAATCGCCCGGCCATCAAGCCGCAAGCAGCAGATTCCACGTAACCTTCCACCCCGGTAATTTGCCCGGCAAAGCGCAAATTGGGGGCAGTTTTTAAGCGTAATTCACCATCTAAAAGTTTTGGTGAATTGATAAATGTGTTACGGTGAATGCCCCCAAGGCGTGCAAATTCGGCATTTTCAAGCCCGGGAATCATTCGAAAAATACGTTGCTGCTCGCCGTATTTCAGTTTGGTTTGAAACCCCACGATATTATAAAGTGTACCAAGTTTGTTATCTTGCCGCAATTGCACCACGGCATAAGCGCGTGGTTCGGGGCGATGCGGGTTGGTTAAGCCCACTGGTTTCATAGGGCCAAAGCTTAGGGTTTCGCGCCCGCGTGCCGCCATCACTTCAATCGGCAGGCAGCCTTCGAAATAGGCGGTTTCTTTTTCCCATTCTTTGAATTCGGTTTTCTCGCCTGCATTCAGTGCATCGATAAAGGCGTAATATTCTTCACGTGTCATGGGGCAATTAATGTAATCGGCGCCGTCACCCTTATCCCAGCGGCTTTGAAACCATGCCTTACTGA
>JBILFK010000042.1:0-9845 GCA_044351685.1 Rickettsiales bacterium
CTGACAATTTACCTGTGGCAAGCCCGCGCAGCTCGTTGCCTTCTCCGCATTGGGCAAATTTACACACCCAATCCAGCCCCCACGCATCGAAATGTACATTCACTGCCCATTGCGATGTATCTTCCAGGCGGCGCGCCGAGCCTTCTGCGAGTGCATCGCGGTTATCCATGCGCACCGGCAAACGGAATTGCAGCGCATAGGCATCACCCTCGCGCGCCAAAGAAAAATCAAAATCTTCGCTGGTTAACTGGCTTTCCGTTTTTACATCGCGCAGCAAAAACTGCGCCTGATAAATTTCAATCGCTGCAAAAGGAAACTCACTTTTTTGCTTTTTAGAATCAAGAATTGGCTTCAACAATGACGTCAGCGAAACATTCGCATTATTCTCTCTTAAACCAAGCTGAATCTGCCCATCGGCCTCACGCGTCATCAGCAGCAGTGGGCGATAAATTTGTACGGTATCCAGCGCATTCCCGCCCACAATCAAGTGCCAGAGATTCAGCCTGAAATCGATTTCAGGAAATAGGGCAAACACATTGCCTTCGGCATCGTTAATGCGCAATTGCTCTACATGCACTGAACCTAGTTTTGTGAGATCTTGCCAGTTAATGCTTACATGCCCAATCTCTAAGGAATAGTCCGGCGCAATTTCTGAAAATTCCTGAATAATTACGGGCCTTAACCATGAAAAATCGCGTTCAGACATTTGCAACCAAGCAATAAGACCGATGCTTAAAAGCACGACGACTGCAACAAAAACCCGAATAACACTGCTTAGGCGCTTGACCATCGACTGAAAACCACAACAATACACGCATGATTGCGCATCCTTCTGCCCATAACACCTTTAACCTTCCCAAAGCAAGCAGGGCTCACGATATTGCGGCAATTACGTCGATTTTGTCACAGACATCGTGGCAAGAAAAAGCCCCCTACGCCCACGCACTACTTGATGCAAGCGCCGGAAATTCCGTATTTTTAGCACGATTGATCGAGCGTCATCCCGATATTTTTCTACGCGCTGTTAACAATGATTACACGCATTTAATTGACGAAATTATGCATGCATGCAGTGCGCAATCTATCGCGCAACTTACTGGCCCCGAGGTAATGCAAAAACTGCGGCAAGCAAAGGAACGTATAGCCTTAACCCTCGCCCTTGCCGATATCACCGAACATATGCCGCTGCTTTCGATTACGCGTGCATTATCGGAATTTGCTAGCAACACCGTTAGTGGCTGTGTGCACCACCTCCTCACGCAGGCGCACAAGCGCGGTGAATTTGAACCTGCCGATGCAGAGAACCCCGCAACGAATAGCGGTATTATCATTTTGGGAATGGGTAAGCTGGGTGCCTATGAGCTGAATTACTCGAGCGATATTGATCTGATTATTCTCTATGACCGAGAAATTCTACCGTACACAGGTGCACGTAATGCCCAGCAATTCATGAATAAATTTGCACAAGACATCACCCAAATGATGCAAGAACGTACCGCCGACGGCTACGTCTTTCGTACAGATTTACGCCTGCGCCCCGATCCTTCCTCAACACCACTGGCAGTAACCACCAGCGCCGCGCTTACCTATTATGAAACCGTGGGGCAAAACTGGGAACGCGCCGCCATGATTAAAGCGCGGCCGATTGCTGGCGATATTGCGGCCGGAGAGAATTTTTTAAAAGAATTGCGTCCTTATATTTGGCGGAAGAATCTCGATTTTGCGGCAATTGCCGATATTCACTCGATTAAGCGGCAAATGAATGCGCACAGTAACAAACAAATAACACTGGCTGGCCACAACATTAAAACGGGCGTGGGCGGCATTCGTGAAATTGAATTTTTTGTACAAACCCAACAACTCGTGTGGGGTGGCAGACTGCCCGCGTTACGTGTACGCGGCACACTCGATGCCTTGCACGCGCTACACGAAGCAAAGCTGATTGACGATAAAACACGCGAAATTCTGTATGTGCATTATCATTATTTGCGGCATCTCGAACATCGCCTGCAAATGCGCGAAGATGCCCAAACACACACGATACCAGAAGATGCAGCAAGCATTCAGGAAGTTAGCAATTTTATGGGCTGCGCTATTGTTGAAGTGTTCGAACGCACTGTTTTAGGCATTTTGCGCGAAGTGCACCAAATTTATTCAGAATCGATGCAAAACTCCGAACCACTCAGTGTCGATGGCAACCTTGTGTTCACCGGCGTAGAGGCCGATGCAGAAACCTTAGAAACCCTTACGCGCATGGGCTACAGCGAACCACAGCGCATTTCTGAACTTATACAAAACTGGCATCGTGGGCATCGGCGATCAACACGCAGCAAGCGTTCGCGGCAGGTGCTTACGGAATTAATGCCCGCGATTTTAACGGCACTTGCAAAAACCGCGAACCCTATGACGGCGTTTTTTCAGTTCGATGATTTTCTGGATCGCTTACCTTCTGGCGCACAAATTTTTTCACTCATGCATTCGCGACCGGATTTGCTTGATTTAGTGGCAGAAATTTTGGGTTCTGCGCCAGCGCTTGGCAACACACTTGGCGCCAACCCATTACTGCTTGATAGCGTGCTGGAAGCTGATTTCTTTATGCCCTTGCCTTCGTTTGCCACCCTGAACCAACACATGAGCGATCGCCTAAAACACACGCAAGATAGTGAACAGGCGATGATTTTTTTACGCGTATTCCACAATGAAAAGCGCTTTCAGGCGGGCGTACATATGCTTAAACGCTTAGCAACCCCATCGCAGGTTAGTGCCTTCCTCACGGAATTGGCCGAAGTCATTTTATGCCACACATTACGCATTGTGATTGAGGCATACGGCAAAGATATTTCGCAAACCGAACTGGCGATTATTGGCTTTGGTAAACTGGGGGCGCGTGACCTTACATTTGGTTCGGATCTCGATATTATTTTTCTCTACCACGATGATGGCGATGCGGCTTCGGAATTGCGCACGCACATGCACCGTATTAGCCAGCGGGTTATCAGCGCGCTCACGCTCATGATGCGCGAGGGTAGGCTCTATGAAGTCGATACACGCCTGCGCCCAGGCGGTAGCGATGGGCCGCTTGCCACCAGCCTTGTGGCGTTCAATGATTATTTCGCCCACTCTGCCTGGACATTCGAGCGCATGGCACTCACCCGCGCCCGAGTGATCGCTAGCACATCGGAAGTTTTCTCCGCGCGCATTACGCAAGACATTGCACGCTATATTACTGCCCTACACGACGATGCTACCGTGCGCACCGATATGCTGGAAATGCGCGAACGCATTGCCAGAGAGTACCCCACGGATAATCCACTGCATGTCAAACATGTGCGTGGCGGCATGATCGATATCGATTTTCTAGCGCAAATGCTTGTATTGGTGCATGCGAACCGGCACCCGAACATGTATCAACACAGCACAACGGAAGTGTTAAAATATGCAACTACGCAGGGTGTTATCAACGCTACCCATGCGAATGACCTGATTGCGCATTATACCTTTTTCGATAATTTACTTTGTTACCTACGTTTATGCGCCCCCGAAGGCATCATGCAGCCTGATGCACCGCACGGCCTGAAGCGGCTGGTTGCACAGGCCATGGGCGCTGAAGATTGCGAAGTTTTAACGCGCATGTTGCGCGAAAAACAGATAGACGTAATGCACATTATTCATTCACTCACTAAAGCCACAGGAGCGTAACCATGCCAACCACTGCAAAAAAAATCCAATCTGCGCTCAGCGTTGGCGATAAAGCCCCAAATTTTCACATGCCTGCCGATGATGGTTCGAATGTTTCGCTGGCCGATTATGTGGGCAAGCAGCATCTGGTGCTGTATTTTTACCCGCGCGACGACACTCCGGGCTGCACCATCGAAGCGAAAGAGTTTCGCGATAACCAGAAAGCATTTGCAAAGCTAGGCGCCACCATTCTTGGTGTTTCCAAAGATGATATTAAAAGCCACTGCAAGTTTCGTGATAAATTCGATTTATCGTTCTTACTCGCATCGGATGCGGAAAGCGATGTGTGCGAACGCTACGGTGTATGGGTCGAAAAAAATATGTATGGCAAAAAGTACATGGGCATTTCGCGCGAAACATTCCTTATTTCAAAGGCGGGAATTATCGCAGTTCACTGGCCAAAAGTGAAGCCAGAAGGCCATGCCGCAGAGGTTCTAGAAGCCCTAAAGGCTCTCTAGATATTTCGGCACGATATCGGTAGCTGGGCCGTAAATTTTTTCGGCGAACATGCTTTGCCCAAGCGATGGCTCAAGGTTTAATTCCACCGTGTGCGCACCTGCGGCGCTGGCCTGCGAAACAAATCCTGCCGCCGGATACACATTGCCCGATGTGCCAATGGATATAAAAAGGTCGCAGCGCCTTAGCGCCGCATCAATCACACCCATTTCTAATGGCATTTCGCCGAACCACACGATGTGCGGCCTAAGCGCCCCTGAGCGCGCCGAAGCAGGCGAAATGCTTTCGCTATCCATATCGTCCCACCATTCGACAACGTGGCCGGTATCTATGCAGCGCGCTTTGCGAAGTTCTCCGTGCATGTGCAGCAGTGAAAAGCCCTTAGCTGCAGGATATTCACGGTGGGCACGATCATGTAGATCATCAACATTCTGAGTGACCAGTAGCAACGAGCCGTGCCAGCGCCCAGCAAAAGCGGCAAGCGCAAGGTGCGCAGCATTGGGCGTAACCTCGCGCAATTGCCTACGGCGGGCATTGTAAAATTCATAGACAAGGTCCGGATTGCGCGCGAATCCTTCGGGCGTGGCCACTTCTTCTACCTTATGCCCACACCACAAGCCATCGCTGGCGCGGAAGGTTGCTAAGCCTGATTCCGCCGATATTCCCGCACCGGTTAGCACCACTATGTTATCAATTTGCATGGGATGATACTGATTGCTCACTTGTCATTTGTCAAAATTTAGGCACTAGAGTAATCAGGGTAACATTATGAAACTATGTATTTTAGGTTCCGGCGTCATTGGCGTCACCACGGCGTATGCGCTGGCATCACGCGGTCATGAAGTGACCGTGATTGAGCGCAACAGCGAAGCCGCGCGCGAATGTTCATTCGCTAATGGCGGCCAACTTTCCTATTCGCACGCAGAACCCTGGGCAAACCCTGGGGTTTTTTTAAAACTGTGGAAGTGGATGTTTCAGGAAGATGCGCCGCTGGTGCTGCGCCCGCGCGCGGATATTCACATGATGCGCTGGGGCCTGCTGTTTTTATACAATTGCCTGCCCGCACGCGCGAAAGCGCACGCCGAAGCACATTTGCGCCTAGGGCTTTACAGCAAAAAAGAAATGCAGCGCATTGTCGAAGAAACCGGCATCACGTTTGACCGCTTGGAAAAAGGCATTCTGCATGTGTTTAATTCGCAAAAAGAATTAAATCACGCCCACGACCAAATGGAATTTCAGGCCAAATTGGGCTGCGTGGAGCATATCCTCACGCGCGATCAGGTGTTGGCAATGGAACCGGCACTTCAACATTCTGCCGAAAAAATTGTTGGTGGTGTGCACGCGCCGATGGATGAATCGGGCGATATCTTTCAATTCACGCAAAAACTGGCAGCACTGTGCAAAGAAAAATACGGTGTCACCTTCGAATATGGCCACCATGTGCGCCGCTTACACGTGGATCACGGAAAAATTTCGCATATCGAAACCGAAAGCGGCTATATATCTGGCTACGATGCCTATGTGTTAAGCCTTGGCGCTTACAGCCCCATTTATTTGCGGCAAGTCGGGCTGCATGTGCCCATTTACCCCATGAAGGGCTATAGCATTACCTTTCCGGCCAACGAGTTCTCGCCCACTGTCAGCCTCACCGATAGTGCGCGCAAAGTGGTGTATAGCCGTTTGGGCGACCGCGTGCGTGTGGCCGGCACAGCTGAATTTGCGGGTTATAACGATGCCGTGCGCAAAATTCGCATCGATCCCATTATGCGCGGTGTAAAAGCACTATTCCCGAAAGCGGATTTATCCGATGTAAGTGAATGGGCCTGTTTACGCCCTTCTACGCCCGATGGCCCACCGATTGTTGGCAGCACGCCCTATAACAATCTGTTCGTGAATACGGGCCACGGCACACTGGGGTGGACACAGGCGGCAGGTTCAGCCTCGCTGCTTGCCGATGTGGTGGATAACAAACCTACCGCCATTCCGCTGACTGGCCTGAACATTGAACGCAACCTGATTCGCTTCTAATGCCTGCGCCTGTAACGCAGTTTTTTCCCGCTTCCAACCCTGACGGAAAATCCACGCGCCGCATCAGCTATTACGATTGGGGCAGCCCCGATGCACAGCGCGTTGCTGTGTGCGTGCACGGGCTTACGCGCAATGCCCGCGATTTTGATTTTTTGGCCGAACATCTGATCACGCAGGATTATCGTGTGATTGCTATCAGCATGGCGGGGCGCGGTGAAAGTGAGTGGCTGGCCGACCCAATGCACTATCATTACGGCACGTATGTTGCCGATTGCTTGGCGCTGCTGAACATGTTTCACCTGCGCAATGTTGATTGGATTGGCACTTCAATGGGCGGGATTATCGGCATGATGCTGGCCGCCAGCAACCCTGGGCGCGTGCGTAAATTAGTGCTGAATGATATTGGCAGTTTTCTCGAAAAATCGGCACTTGAACGCATTTACAGCTATGTGCGAACTATCCCTATAAGCTTTGCCAACCGTGCGGAAGCCGAGGCGTATCTGCGTAAAAATTTTGCACCGTGGGGCATTACCGAAGAGACGCATTGGCAGGCGTTTATTGCCATTAGCCTACGTGAAGCTGAAGGGGGCGCGTGGCAATTGCTGTGTGACCCAAACATTGCCGTGCCACTAGCCGTTGCAAGCAATAACTTCACTGAAATCACCGATGTGAATTTAGCCGAAATCTGGCTGAAACTGAAAATTCCGGCGCTTGTTTTGCGTGGCGAAAGCTCGGATATCTTGATGCCATACACGGTCGATGCCATGAAAAGCACCAACCCCCGCGCCGAAAGCCGCGTGATCGCCGGCTGCGGTCATGCCCCGGCGCTGGCCTCGCTTGAACAATTATCGCTGATTTCGCATTGGTTAAAATCGGCGCAACACTTCCCGATGGCTGCGGGCATGTAGCGCTTTTCTTTGCGTGCAATTCATGCTAAATTCCCTGCATGAATGATTCACGTATTTCTTCTGGCAACCCGTTTCTGCGTGCCTCGCAGGAATTGAAGGCCACGGGCAAAATCAATCGCCCGGCGGCACAGGAAGCCACATCATCCAGCAAATCTCCGCGCGCGCGGCTTAATTTCATTCCTGATGAAGATTCCCTGTTAGGCATGATTGATCGCGCCCTGCAAGCCCTGTCGCGTGGGCTACACTGGGATCGCGGCTCGATTCTGAACCTGCTGGTTTAACGCTAATTCACTTGCGATTTTTTGTTGGCCGTGCTGATGTTTCCTAATGATGGAGGCCGCATGAAAACCGTGTTCAACTGGGAAGACCCACTGCAACTCACCAGCCAGCTCTCGGATGAAGAGCGCATGGTCGCAGAAAGTGCGCGTGGTTTTGCACGCAGCCGCCTTTACCCGGGCATTATCGAAGCCAATCGGCATGAAGTGTTTGATAAAGACATTATGCGCGATATGGGCGCGCAGGGCTTGCTTGGCTCGACCATTCAGGGCTATGGCTGCGCGGGCGTTAGCCATGTAGCTTACGGCCTTATTGCGCGCGAAATCGAATGGGTGGATTCTGGCTACCGTTCTGCGCTTTCGGTGCAATCGTCGCTCGTGATGCACCCTATTTATGAATTTGGCAGCGAAGAACAAAAACAGCGATTTTTGCCAAAACTTGCCACCGCCGAACTGATTGGTTGTTTTGGCCTTACTGAACCCGATCATGGCTCTGACCCTGGCGGCATGAAAATGCGCGCCGTAAAGGTGGATGGCGGCTATAAACTTACGGGTTCTAAAACCTGGATTACCAATTCGCCCATCGCGGATATTTGCATTGTATGGGCAAAAGTATTTGGCGATAGCACCATTCCTGACGGCACCATTCGTGGCTTTATCGTGGAACGTGGCAAGGGCGTAGAAACGCCAAAAATCGAAGGCAAGCTCAGCCTTCGTGCTTCGGTGACCGGCATGATTATGCTGGATGAAGCGTTTGTTCCCGATGCCAACCATTTAAACGTTAGTGGCCTGAAAGGCCCATTTTCATGCCTGAATAAGGCACGTTATGGGATTTCGTGGGGGGCGCTGGGTGCTGCACAGCACTGCATGGAAATTGCCCGCGATTATACGCTGAACCGCCATCAATTCGATAAGCCACTTGCCGCGAATCAGCTGATTCAGAAAAAACTGGCCGACATGATGGTGGAAATTGCGCTCGCACTGCAAGGCGCATTTCGCGTTGGCCGATTGCTCGATAGTGGCGAGTGGAACCCGGAGATGATCTCGATCGTGAAGCGCAATAGCTGCGGAAAATCGCTCGATATTGCCCGCGTATGCCGCGATATGCTGGGCGGCAACGGCATTTCCGATGAATACCACGTCATGCGCCACATGCTGAACCTTGAAGCCGTGAACACCTACGAAGGCACGCACGATATTCATGCACTTATTTTGGGGCGCGCCATTACTGGCCTGCAAGCATTCAGTGGATAAGTTCATTCTGTTTGCCCACCGGCTTGCCGATGCTTCTGGCGAAGCTATTGCGCCGTTTCTGGAAACTGCACCTGATATTGAAATGAAGGCCGATAATTCGCCGGTTTCTATGGCCGATAAACAAGCCGAACAGGTGATGCGTGAAATGATCGCGGCAGAATTCCCCGAACATGCCACTTACGGCGAAGAATTTGGCATTACCCTTGCCCAATCGGGCGCAAAGCAACACCGCTACACATGGGTGCTTGACCCAATTGATGGCACCCGCGCCTTTATCGAAGGCAAAAAAGAATGGGGAACGCTGATTGCGCTATGCGATGAAGGGGTGCCAGTGTTAGGCATGCTGAATCAACCCGCCACCGGCGAGCGCTGGCTTGGGGTGCACGGGCAACCGACTATTTATCAAAAAAGCACAGCGCGCACGCGCCCATGTGAAACACTTGGTGAAGCTGAAATTTCCACCACTTCCGCGATGTACTTTACTCCACCGCAGGCTTCGCGCTTTATTAAACTCGCACAGGCTTGCAGGCATGTGGTGCGCGATGGCGATTGCTATGCTTACGGCTTACTGGCGCGTGGCGCACGCGACATCGTGGCCGATGCCGGCCTGAAACCTTACGATATTCTGGCACTTGTGCCGATTATTCACGGCGCTGGCGGTGTAATCACAACATGGGAAGGCAAACCTGTAACGCTTACCGATTATGCAAACGTTATCGCAACAGGCGATACACGCTTGCATGAAAAGGCGCTGGCGCTATTACAGGGTGCATGAGCAACGAATTACACATTATTGGCGCCGGGCTGGCGGGAAGTGAAGCCGCATGGCAAGCCGCCGAGCGCGGCGTGCGCGTAGTGCTGCACGAAATGCGCGGCGTAAAACCAACCCACGCACACCACACCGATGGCTGCGCCGAATTGGTATGCTCGAATTCTTTCCGTTCCGATGACCACACGCGCAATGCGGTTGGCCTGCTGCACGAAGAAATGCGCCGCTGCAACTCGATTATTCTGCGCTGTGCTGATGCCCACAAAGTGCCTGCTGGTGGAGCGCTTGCGGTGGACCGCGATGGGTTTTCGCAGGCTGTTACCGAAGCGCTGACGGCTCACCCGAACATCACCATCAGCCGCGAAGAAATTGAAGCCTTGCCCATGAGCGGCCAGTGGATTATTGCTACCGGCCCTC
>JBILFK010000044.1:0-9661 GCA_044351685.1 Rickettsiales bacterium
AATAAGCGTGGACCAAGCTTGCGGCAGGAAGTGGCGCATTTAGGCTGGGGCAATTATTTCCATGTGCAGGTGGGCGCCGATGATGCCGCGCACGATAAACCCAACCCTGCACCCGTTCTACATGCACTTCAAGGCACGGATATTACGCCAGCAAGCGATGTGTGGTTTATTGGCGATAGCAGCATTGATTTAGAATGTGCAAAAAACACTGGCTGCACGCCCATTTTATATGGGCCGCACATCACAGAAAACGGTAACTATGATGGGTTTGAGTTTGCCTATCATGCCCGCAACCACGACGATCTATTGCAGCTGTGTAAACAGCATCTCGGCGTCTGAGCGCATGGTTTCAAGCAGCGCCAGCAGGCCATCGGCATCCTGCGCGCCAATCAACTGCTCGAGCTTTCTGAAATGCGGTAAAATACTCTCGGTCGCATCGGCCAGAAACCCAGCATGGGCCGAAATAATCGGCAACGCCTCTTCGGGTTCCATGGCGGCGGGTGCGGCTATATCGCGCAGGCCACCTGCGGCAAAGCGGCGCACATCAAACCCTGCCTGTTGTTCGTACAGTGATACGGTAGAAATCATGGTGCCTGCTAAAATGCGCGGTAGGTGGGCTTTTAGCAGCGGTAATTTTTCAGCATCACTGGTGGTGCCAGCATCACCAGAGCGCAGTTCGCGCACAAAATGTTCAAGTAGCGCACTATAGGTAGCCAGCGGCGGCAGCAGCGCCAAATGATTTTCCAGAAAGACATCGCGCCACATCATGCTGCCCGAACGGCCAATGCGTAAAAACTGTTTTAGCACCGCATCGTCATCGGGCTGCAAGCTAGTGTGTTGTGAATAAAAATAATGTGCGGCAACAAACGCCACTGCATGCGGTAGGTGCGAAACATGCGCGTAGATCTGGTCGTGCACTTCGGTGGGCATTTGCATAATAATGGCGCCCAGCTTTTCCCAGAATTGTGCCACGGTTTCCATCGCTTCGGGCGTAGTGCTGCTAAGTGGGCAAAGCAGCATTAACTTATCGTGAAACAGTTGTGTGCGCCCAGCTTCTGGGCCCACTTTTTCGCTACCCGCAATCGGGTGGCCGGGCACCACTGCATGGTGTGGAAACATCGCTGCAACGCGCTGCATGGGGTGTTTTACTGAACCGATATCGGTAATAATCGCGCTCGGTTTTAAGGGGGCCGATTGCATGGCCTTTGCCACCGCATCATAGGCACGCAGTGGGCAAGCAAACAGCACCATATCGGCAACGTGCACAGCCGCTGAAATGTTCTCGCAGCCTGTATCGATATAGCCGCGTGAAACTGCATAGGCGGTGTGCGAAGCATTGCTATCGTAGCCGTATATGGTCAGCTCCGGCATGGCTTCACGGGCATCACGCGCAATGCTGGTGCCTAATTGCCCAAGCCCGATAATGGCAAGTTTTTTCATGCGGCGCTGGCGCTTTTGCAAAGTTCGCCAAGCGCTTCCAGCAGCACCGTATTTTCTTCTTCGGTGCCGATTGAAATACGCAGATATTCCGGCAAACCATACGCCACCACATCGCGCACAATAATGCCGCGGCTTAGCAGAAACTGGTTTACCGCATCGGCGCTTTGCGCGTTCTGCACATCGCATTTTACCAGCACAAAATTGCCGTGCGAAGGCACGGGTGCAAAGCCAAGCTGTGTAAGTGCTGCTGTGACGCGGGTGCGCTCGGCAGCGTTGCGTGCTATAATGGTTTGCAAATAAGCGCGATCACGCATGGCGGCGAGGCCTGCGGCGAGTGCTGGCGCATTCACGTTGAAGGGGCCACGAATACGGTTTAGCACATCAATAATCGCCACAGGCGCATAGCACCAACCCAGGCGTAGCGCAGGCAAGCCGTAAATTTTTGAGAAGGTATGCATGACCACGGTATTGCTCTCCTTCACCAATGCGTAGCCTGCATTATAATCATCGGCTTGCATGTATTCGGCATAGGCAGCATCGAGGGCGAGAATAATATCGCTGCGTAATCTGGCACGCAGGCGCTTTACCTCGGCAAAAGGCAAATAGGTTCCGGTGGGGTTATTCGGGTTGGCCAGAAACACAATTTTGGTGCGCGGTGTCACGGCGGCAAGCAGTGCATCGACATCGGCATGCAGATTTTTTTCCGGCGCTTTTACGGGCGTTGCGCCATTGCCAAGGCTGTAAATTTTATACATCAGAAAGGCGTGGGCCGGAAATAGCACTTCATCGCCTGCACCCGCATAGGCGTGAATCAGCAGGCCAATTAGCTCATCGGAACCGGCACCGCAAATGATCTGTGCGCTATCAAGGCCGTAGGCTTCGGCGATAGCGTCGCGCAGGTCGCCGTGGGCGCTATCGGGGTAGCGGTGCAGCAAGGTGCTGAGTGCGGCAAATGCTTCGGCGGCTTTCGGCGATGGCCCCCACGGATTTTCGTTCGAGGCAAGTTTGATAATGCGGCTAACACCCGCAATTTTTGATTTGCCGCCTACATACGGGGCAATATCCATAATGCCGGGTTTGGGTGAAGGTGTGTTCATGCTGACTCTCGTGTGGAATGAATGGGATTGCCGTGCGCACCAACGCACTGTGCTGAGGCAAACTCGGTAATAAAACCGGGAATGCTCCATAATGTCCAGCGCTGTAGCTGCGCGTGAATGGTGGCATGTTCAGGGGCGGTGGTGGAAATGAAATACGATACATCATCGCCCGATGCTTCTGCCTGCACAGGTGCAAGCGCAAGTGCTTGGGGCAAGCCACCATGTAGCACCACCGGCAGCGAAGCAAAAATGCGCCATGTGGGGTGGGCTTTCAAAAAATCCTGCCACAGGGCAGCATTTGCAGTCGCCGGAAAGGGCAGAATGGCAATGGTGGCTTCAACAGGCATGGCACCACTATTCCAGCTGACATGATGCACATACTCACCGAAATACGATTGCGCTAACGGCCTCAGAGCATCGGTGGTGGCGATATGCAAAGGCGATTCCAGATGCGTCGAAGCGCTGATAATATGCCGCCAGATGGCCACTGCTGCTTCGGGTAAAAAATCACTACCCTGAAACGCCATAAACATGGCGCGGTGCATTTGCGTTTCGCGCCCCGGGCGAATATGGCAGCGCCCCGGCCAGGTGGCCTGTTTCAGTTCTGCTACTTGTTTCACCACCTGAATGCGGTTTTTTAACAGCGCAATTATCTCGCGATCGATCATATCGATTTCGCTACGCAGTGTGGCAAGGGTGGTTTCAGCGGGCAGAGGTTCCATGCGCTATAGCTAGCCGAGCGCCGCGCTTGCTGCAACCCCTCTTGCAAGGCTTCTGCAAACCGCCTACAGATGCGCTATGCAGATCTCACACCCCTATCAGGCAACGCTTACCTACGGCGAACATGCGCGCAGCGTGCAGGTGGGGCACTGCATGGATATTACGCCGGATACGCCCTTTACCTTCGATTGCGGTGCAGAGTTTAAAACCATCACTATTGCCTACCAAACATACGGCACGCTGAATGCCGATAAATCGAATGCAATTCTGCTGAATCATGGCTTGACGGGAGATCAGTATCTGGTGGGGCCACACCCGGTTACTGGGAAGCCCGGCTGGTGGGAAGATTTGGTGGGCGCAGGCCGCGTGTTCGATACCGACAAATACTTCATTATTGCCACCAATGTGCTGGGTGGGTGCATGGGTTCTACGGGGCCGAAATCGATTAATCCGGCAACGGGGCAAGCGTTCGGGCTCGATTTTCCGGTGATTACCATTAGCGATATGGTGCGCGCACAAGCCTTGCTGGTTGATGCGCTTGGCATTGAAAGCCTGTTTTGCATTGTGGGCGGTTCGATGGGCGGCATGTTAACGCTCGAGTGGGCGGTGCGCTTCCCGCAGCGCGTTTTTGCCTGTGCGCCCGTGGCAACAGCAGCGCGGCATTCGCCACAAAATATCGCGTTTCATGAAATTGGTCGGCAAGCGATTATGGCCGACCCTAACTGGCAGGAAGGCCATTACACTGCACGCGGAACTTTTCCCGGCAAAGGGCTTTCGGTAGCGCGCATGACTGCGCACGTGACCTATTTATCGGAAGCGGCATTGCAGGATAAATTTGGCCGCAGGCTGCAAAACAAGGCTAGCGTGGGCTATGGCTTCGATATTGATTTTCAGGTGGAATCGTATTTGCGCCATCAGGGCGCAAGTTTTACTGAAAGGTTTGATGCCAATTCGTATTTATATATTACCCGTGCGATGGATTATTTTGACCTCGAATCCGAATTTGGTGGCCAGTTAAGCCGCGCTTTTGCAGGCACAAAAACACTGTTCTTTCTTACATCATTCAGCAGCGATTGGTTGTTCCCCACCAGCGAAACCAAACGCGTCGTGCGCGCACTGAACGCACAGGCAGCGAACGTGAGTTTTGTCGAAATTATTTCGGATAAAGGGCACGATGCATTTTTGCTCGATGAACCCGAATTTCATCAGAGCCTGCGCGGCTTCATCGGCGGTGCTGCAAGAATGCGGGGGTTAGCATGAACAGCAGCTTACGCCCGGATTTAGCAGTAATTGCCGATTTCATTCCGCCAGCATCGCGCGTACTCGATATTGGCTGCGGCGATGGCGAGTTGCTTGCATGGCTGAAAGCCAACAAGGGAGTCGATGGGCGCGGTATCGAGATTAACCAGGGGCTAGTCGCACAGGCAATTGCGCGTGGCATTTCAGTGGTGCAGGGCGATGTGGAAACCGAGTTGAATGATTACCAAAACAAAACCTACGATTACGTGATACTGAGCCAGACACTGCAAACCATGCGTGACCCACGCGCCACGCTTGAGCAGTTGGCGCGTATTGGTAATAAAATGGTGATTTCTGTGCCGAATTTTGGCTATTGGAAAAACCGGCTTTATCTGGCGTTTTTTGGTAAAATGCCGGTAACGCGCACGCTTAGCTATGCGTGGTACGATACCCCTAACATCCATTTCTGCACCATCACCGATTTTGTGTTGTTATGCGAAGCACTCAGTATCACAATTGAGGCGCGAAGCTTTGTCGATGCGCAGGGGAATCGGGCAGGATTCTATGGCCGGGGCTTCTGGGCCAACCTGTTTGGCGAGCAGGGGGTTTTCCTGCTTTCACGCACGCCTTAAGCGCTCTGCGCGTTACTATTTCACCACCCTTAACTAAGAAAATACAGCCAATTAGGCCGATTTTGCAGAAAATGCTGCACTGCACACAAAGTTATGCTATAGAGTGCGGTTATGACACATAATAAAACAAATAAATATATCGGCATGCAGTGTGCACTGGTAGCAGCACTGCCTTTACTACTGGCTGCGTGTGGTAGCAGTACGGAAGAAAAACCACATTCCGTATGGGATAATTACGATGTGCGGCAAGCGCTTCCCTATGATTCGCAGGTGCCGGATTCAGCAGTGAACCAAATTAACCGCTACGATCCTTACAGTGCGCAGCGTGCCATCGATAACGATGCCTATTATTTGCCGCCCAATACGCCTTCTGGATACATTTACGATCCCGATACGCTGGATTAATTAACGCGTTAAATCCTGCACCAGTGGTGTGGCCACTTTCTGGCCAAGCCGGGCGCGGTAGATTTGTAAATTCTCAAGCACGCGCTGCACATAATTGCGCGTTTCGGCGAAGGGAATCGATTCCATCCATTTCACAGAATTTTCCACACTGCCACCGGGGTTGCCAAACTGCCGATACCATTTGCGCACATTGCCCGGCCCGGCATTATACGAGGCGATACCAGCAATGAATGAGCCATCATACGCCTGAATCATGCGCCCCAAATACTCAGAACCCACCTGCAGGTTAAATGCCTGCTCGAAAAGGCGGGCGTAGCTGTAAGCCACACCGATTTTGCGTGCTGTTTCCTGTGCGGTGGTGGGAAGTAACTGCATGTAGCCACGCGCATTGGCAGGGCTTACGGCATGCGGGTTAAACTCGCTTTCTTGGCGAATAATGGCGAGTGTAAGCGCCGGTTCAATGGCAAGTCCGGGCGGTATTTGAATAGTTGGCCAACCCTGTTCTATCAGCACCGTATTCGAGCGCAGGGCAATTTTTGCGACCTTCACCGCATCATAACTTTGCCCCACTGCACGCGCCAGATTGGCAAGCAATGCTAAGCGCGACGGCTTTGTTGTTGCTTCTGCGAGGCTCACGATAAATCTGTCGGCGGTTTCTTCGCCACCACTGCGGGCAAGCAAGGTAATAAGGCGCACCGATTCTTCCTTATCGAAGGCGGCTTTTTCTTCGGCGCTAAAGCCCACAGATGCCGGAAGTTTCAGCGGCACATTGGGCGTAAGCTCGCTATGCGCAAGTTGGCCGTAAAACACGGTGGGGTAACGCGCCGCGCGCGAAAGCCAGTTTTTAGCAATATCGGTGTTGTTATTGCGCGTGGCCGCACGCGCTGCCCAGTAAGCTGCACGGGCTTTGCTTACAGGAAATTGCACCGTTTTATAAAGCTGGTAAAATGCTTTGTACGCAGCGCCGGTATCGCGCAAATAATCGTAATAGAGCCAGCCTTTCATCCATAAGGCTTCGGCAAGAAATTCGCGCTTTAAGGTGCCGTGTTTGTCCAGTATTTGCATGGCGGTTTGGTATTGCCCCATATTCATGGCTTTGCGCACATAGTTCGCGCGCAGCGGCCACCATACATCGCCTTTTGCCGCGGCATCTGGCGCGTTTACAAACAGTGAAATCACGCCATCGGCCATGCTGCGGCTATGCCGCCAGACAATACGCTCGAAAATAAGCCCCGGCGTGTTGAGCGCAGAAGCAGGCACGCGCGCCAGTTTGGCGTTGGCATCGCGGGAATTGTTGCGCAGTGCTATGCGCGCTTCGGCCACGCGGCGATCGTTATCGGGCAGGCGCCATAGTAAATTGCCGGCGGCGCTGGTTTTTCCTTCGTAGAGTAAACGGTCGATGCGCGCACGGTGATCTGCCAATGCCAGCTGATTACCAAAACTTGCGGCGACATTGAGTTCTTCGTCGCGGGTGAAATCGCCCTGCTTCCAGCCTTGTGCTATCCATTGTGATTGCTGTTGCGCCGTGCCTACACCAGCGCGTGCGCATGCCAGCATGCCGCGTCCGGAAATGGGGGGATAATTTTTACAAAATTTCTGCATTGTTTGCATATCGGGAGTTTCCAGCAATGCTGCCTGTTCGGCTTTTATGCGCACGCTGTTGAACATCGGCCATTCGCGCACATGCGGCAACAGTGCAAACGTGGAATAAAACGAAGCGGTGCCTGCGTGTTCATCGGTGATGGCTGCCCAGTTCGCATAGCGCGTAAGCAGCGGGTTGCCTGCGCTTTCTGCTAACTGGATCGCGCGGGAAAACTGGTTAGCATTCACCGCTGCCACAATATCGGTGGCAGTAATCGCATGGGCAGGTAGCGGGCTTGCTGCCAGCATGAATGTGGCAATAAACAGTTGGGAAGTTTTTAGCCTTAGGGTAGAAGGTAACATCATGCCTCATGCGTATCGTATGCCACTAGAACCTGCAACTTCACCGAAACACTATCTGCTTACAGCAGCGCAAATGCGCGCGGCTGAGGCAAAACTGTTTCAGCGCACCCCCTCGTGGGAGGTGATGCAGCTCGCCGGAATGGAAGTCGCAAACGCTATTATCAAAGGCTTCAGCCCGCAACCCACCGCCATTTGTTGTGGGCCGGGCAATAATGGCGGCGATGGCTTTATTGTGGCGCAGGCCTTATTACAGGCGGGTTGGAAAGTGCAGGTATTTGCTGCTAAAGCACCGCGCGATTATAGCGGCGATGCGCGCAATGCCGCGCTTACCTATCACGGCGATTGGCAGCCGCTTAGTGCATTTCGCGGCGATGGGTTTGGCATTATTGTCGATGCGTTGTTTGGTATTGGCCTGAATCAGGCGATTTCGGGCGAGTATGTGCCGCTGATTGCACGCATGCAGGCATCACGCGCAACGGTGGTGGCGGTTGATATTCCAAGTGGCGTAAACGCCGATACCGGCGAGGTAATGGGCTGCGCCGTAAAGGCAGATACCACCATTACCTTTGCTGCTAAAAAATGCGGCCATGTGCTATTTCCCGGCCTTACCCATATCGGCAAGCTAGTGGTGGCCGATATTGGCATCACGCCCGAAGATTTGGCAGGCATTGGCATTCAGCAATACGAAAACACCAAGCCGATAGTGCCACACCCGCAAGCGGGGGATCATAAATACACACGCGGTAGTGTGCTGGTGCTTGGTGGTGCTGAAATGACTGGTGCCGCACGCCTGAGTGCGCTTGCCGCCGCGCGCACTGGTGCAGGCATGGTGAGCATTGCTGCACCTGCCAGCGCTTACGAAATTTATGCGGCATCGCTGCTTTCAATCATCGTGAAGCGCATGGAAACAACCGAAGATTGGCGCGAAATGTTGGCCAATGTGCGAGTGAATGCCGTGTGCATGGGGCCCGGCGCGGGTATCAACGCCATAACATCGGAGGCGTTGGCGCTAGCACTGAACAGTGCGCACCCGTTAGTGCTCGATGCCGATGCACTGACATTGCTTGCCGAACATGAAACGTTGCGCGCAGCGCTTTGCGCACGCACTGGCGAAACGTGCCTTACCCCGCACGAGGGCGAATATCGCAGGCTGGCAAACGCCCTAGGGTTAGATGCGCATGCCGATAAACTCACACGGGCGCGTGCATTGGCAAAGGCGCTTGCCTGCAATGTCATACTCAAAGGTGCTGATACGGTAATTGCAAACGCTGGCGGCGAAGCCGCCATAAACACCAACGCGCCGCCGTGGCTGGCCACGGCTGGCAGCGGCGATGTGCTTGCTGGCATGGTGGCTTCGCTGGCAGCACAGGGTATGGGCATGTTTGCAGCTGCCTGCGCGGGTGCGTGGCTGCACGGCGAGGCAGGCAACAAGGCAGGTGCGGGGCTGATGGCCGAAGATTTGCTCGAGGCGATTCCCGCACTCATTAACTAAAAATTCACCCATTCTATTTACCATGTGCTGAAAATGGAACGGAGATGGTGATGGCAACACGGGAAGAAGTTGAAAGAGCAGTGGATGATATGTATCGCGGCAGACCAGATTTAGCAGGGCTTGCTAAATCATTGCTTGCCGAGGAGGCGAAACAAGACCCTAATATTTATAGTTTGTTTGACGTGCGGGAATCGCAAGGTGCGCACATGCTTTATTATAGTAATAGCGAAACACGCATTATGCGATTTGACCCGCGTGCACTTGCACAAGATAGGTTGGTGGCCATTGAAACGCTTGGCAGAGAACCTACACAAACACCGCCTCCTGTAATAACTACCATTGCATACTCTGGTGATAACAGCGTAGGCCACGGTGGGGTGCCGAATGCAAAAACGCAGGGCGCTGCTCTTGTAAATGTTTAACCAAGCATCACGAACAACATGCAAAGGGCAGCCAATGGCTGCCCTTTTTTGTTGAGCCGAACATCGGGTGCTAAAATTAGCGATCATTTAGCCATCATTTTATGAAAATTAACGGTTTGTTAATCGCTTATGTGTAATCTCGATTTAAGACCCATTAAATCTAATTTCTATCAGGAGACAATATGACTGCAGCTAGCAACGTGAGTGGTAATTTTTCGGCAGAGGTTGGTTCGTCGGGGAGAGGGGGTACGGACGCGTTGTCTACTGAAA
>JBILFK010000185.1:0-2894 GCA_044351685.1 Rickettsiales bacterium
TACGCACTCAGGCCGCTAAGGTAAAGCTGATATAACGCCACGGCTGCCGCGTTGGATGCATTTAGGCTTTCCATCTGTGGATGAATCGGCAGTTTCACCAGCTCGTCGCAGCGTTCGGCGGTTAAGCGGCGCAGGCCTGCGCCCTCGGCACCAAGCACCAGTGCGGTTTTTGCGGTGGGGCGTGTGCTGTGCAGCGCGGTTTTGGCGCTGCCATCCAGCCCCATCACCCAGTAGCCCTCTTCCTGCAGCTCTAAAATACTGCTGGCAAGGTTCGTTACCTGCACCACCGGCACCATTTCAAAGGCGCCACACGCGGCTTTTACCGCCACGGCCGATTCACCGGCGGCGTGGTCTTTGGTGGTGATAAGCGCATCGACCCCAAAGGCGGCGCAGCTGCGCAGAATGGCGCCTAAATTCTGCGGGTCGGTAATGTGATCGAGCAGCATGAGGGTGCTTTTTTTGCCTTCACTCACCATCACTTCGTGCAGTTGATGCGGTACTAAGGGCGACACCAGCAGCGCAATGCCCTGATGAACCAGGTTTTGGCCCACAATCTGCGCGATTTCGCCGGAACTCATGATTTCCGGGCGCAGTTTTTTATCATACACAGGCAGGCTATCGGCCACCTGTTTGGTGGTAATCAGGCGGCTAGCCTTGCGATTTTCGCTGGAAAGCGCGGCTAGCACAGCGTGCCAGCCGACCATCCAATAATTCTGTGCGGGTTGTTTTTGCTTCTTCGTTGACATGGGAGGCGTTCTAGCGTAGCGAACTGCCCCTTGCCAGCGATTTTCGATTCGCAGGGCAAGTAGGCACATAAAAGCGTGCTGTGTTGTAGTGTGGAGGAGTGGCCGAGCGGTCAATGGCAGCAGACTGTAAATCTGCCCTCTTAGGAGTTCGTTGGTTCAAATCCAACCTCCTCCACCATTTAATAAAGCCCCTGTAACGGGCGTAGCGAAAAGGAATCGTATGAAAGTCGACGGATCAGCAGTACGCGCCGGAATGGTCGTGGAATATGAAAACAAGCTGTGGCTGGTAGTGAAACACGAAATTCGTACCCCGGGCAATTTGCGCGCCTTTAATCAGGTGGAACTGAAAGATATTAAAAGCGGCACCAAAAACAATGTGCGCCTGAACTCGGGCGCCGCCGTGGAACGCGTGCAGATCGATGGCCGCACGTTCAACTATTTGTATGATGATGGTGAATTCCTTAACTTCATGGATAATGAAAGCTACGAGCAGATTCAGATGGAAAAATCGATGCTGGGCGATCGTATCGCGTTCCTGCAGGAAGGCATGACAGTGCATGTGGAACTGTATGAAGGCACGCCGATCAACGTGAAGCTGCCCGATAGCGTGGCGCTGGTGATTGCTGATACCGAAGCGGTGGTAAAAGGCCAAACCGCATCGTCTTCCTACAAGCCTGCGACAATGGAAAACGGCCTGCGCGTGATGGTGCCACCCTATATTGGTTCGGGTGAAAAAATTTTGGTGAAAACCGAAGATTTAAGTTTCATCGAGCGCGTGAAAGAGAAATAGTCAGGCAACCGGATCGGGATGCACAATCACCTCGGCGCCGGGGAACAGGGCAAGAATTTCGGCCTCAACATGCTCGGTCACCTCGTGGGCTTCGTGGAAGCTGAGGCTATCGGGAATATCGATATGCATCTGAATAATCGGCTTCATGCCCATATAGCGTGTGCGCAGATTATGGTAGCCACGAATTTCGGGAAGTGCGGTGAGCAGGTCGATAATTTTCTGCTTTTCGCTATCGGGCATTTCGCGCCCCATTAAATTATCGAAGGCGCGCCTGCCAATGCTGAAGGTGCTGATGATCACGCTTGCGGCAATGATGATGGCGATCACCCCATCGGCTTCATACAGCCCGAATTTCCACGTTAAAAACAGTGCCAGCATCACGCTGGCGTTAAACAGAATATCGCCCACATAATGCATGCGGTCGGCGGCGATAATCAGCGAACCGGAAACCCGCGCCACATGCGTTTGGAACATCACCAGTGCGATGGTGATGAGCATGCTGGCGGCGCTGACAACAATGCCAAACAGCTCGTGCGTAAGCGGTTGCGGGTTTGCCAGACGCTCGATGGATTGCAGAATAATCAGCACCATGCTGGCGACAATAAATACAAATTGTGCCAGCCCCATAATATCTTCGATGGCGGTGTGGCCAAAGCGGTGGTCATCGTCGGCGGGTTTGAGGGCATAGCGCACGGCAATTAAATTCATCACCGAAACCACCACATCGAACAGCGAATCGGTGAGCGAAGAAAACATCGCCAGTGAATCGGAAAGCCACCACGCTACGGCCTTGCCGCTTAGCAGCAGCAACGCAACGCCAACCGAGGCATAGCTTGCCAGCCGCATCAGGCGGGCATGTGCAGGTGCCACCGAATGCGGTGTGTTGTTGGTATGTAAATGGGTGTGTGCCATGCGGGGGTTATAGGGTATTCTTTTGTTCGCAGGAATCGTTTTTATGTGTCTGTAGATTCCAGCTTGCGCTGGAATGACGAAAGATAATATATAGGTGCAGGGCGCGGGTGTAGCTTAGTGGTAAAGCTCCAGCCTTCCAAGCTGGCTATGAGGGTTCGATTCCCTTCACCCGCTCCAAATGTACTCAGAAAAAATAAAAAGGCCTGCCGAAAATCATTGAATTTCGCTTGCAGCCCCTTGTGGTTTGCGCTAAACCGCGCCCATTCTACGCGCTGGAGCGCATGTTGCGCGCGCTGAAACTAAAGACTTGAGGAGTTTTATCATGGCAAAAGAGAAATTTGAACGTAATAAGCCGCATTGCAACATTGGGACGATTGGTCACGTGGATCACGGCAAGACGTCGCTGACTGCAGCGATCACCAAGATTCTGGCGGAGACGGGTGGTG
>JBILFK010000045.1:0-9596 GCA_044351685.1 Rickettsiales bacterium
ATGCCGCATTTGCGGGTGTTTCGTTCAACCAAACGCGTGATATCACAGGCTTTGCTGGAACGGGCGCATTGGCAGGTGCCACGGCGCAAATTACCGGGGATGATTTTTCGAATCTCGATGTTGGTAATGTCAGCGTGATCGCTTCGGGCGGCTCTTCGCGCATTGAAGTGAATGTGAATGGCCAAGTGTTCCGCAGCGCCGATTTAGCCACCAGCATTGATGCCGGTGAGCGGGTAACGCTGGTTTCTAGCAATGGCGAGCGTATTACGATTACTAACGGCCAGAACCGCATTAACCTGAACAACAATGCCGATGCATCGGCACTGCAGGCGAACCTCAGAAGTTCGTTTGGTCAGGGCACTGGTGGCAATGGCTTGCCGTTTCAGGTGGGTGCGAGCAGCGATGACCGCGTGAATCTTTCGATAGGTAATTTATCGGCCGAAGCATTGCTGGGCGGAAACTTTAATTTGCAAACGCAAGAAGGTGCGCAGGCTGCGTTTGCTGCGGTTACTGGCGCGATTAATTCGCTTACCTCGCAACGTGCCGATGTTGGCGCCTTGCAGGAAGCGCTTAATTTTGCACAAGGCAACCTTGCAAGCGCGATTCAAAACCAGGATGCAGCGCGCAGCGTGCTTGCTGATACCGATTTTGCCACCGCCAGCACCGAGAGCGCACAATCACGTGTGCAGCGTCAGGCATCGATTGCGGTGCTTGCCCAATCGAACCGCTTGCCTGCCAATATTCTGCAGCTGCTGAACGATTAATTTTCTGATGTTTCAGGCATAAAAAAACGGGCGCATCTGCGCCCGTTTTCGTTTGTGTGTGCGGGTGTTATTTCCGCTTGGCAATCGGCACGAATTTGCGTGGCGATTCGCCAATGAACAGCTGACGCGGACGACCGATTTTCATGTTCGGGTCTTCGATCATTTCTTTCCACTGCGCCACCCAACCGGCTGTACGCGCTACCGCGAACAGCACGGTGAATAATGCGGTAGGAATGCCCATAGCGCGGTAGATGATACCCGAATAGAAATCGACGTTCGGGTAGAGTTTGCGCTCGATGAAATATTCATCGTTGAGCGCGATTTTCTCGAGTTCCATGGCAATTTTTAGCAATGGCTCATCTTGCTGGCCAAGTTCGCGCAGCACTTCGTGGCACGATTTGCGCAGCACAGCGGCGCGTGGATCGTAGTTTTTGTACACGCGGTGGCCAAAGCCCATCAGGCGGAAGGAATCGTTTTTATCTTTCGCGCGCTTAATGAAATGCGGAATGTTTTTCACATCGCCGATTTCTTTCAGCATGGTGATCACAGCTTCGTTGGCACCGCCGTGAGCAGGGCCCCAAAGCGAAGCAATACCCGCGCCAATACATGCAAACGGGTTGGCACCCGAGCTACCCGAAAGGCGCACAGTAGAAGTGGAAGCATTCTGTTCGTGATCGGCATGCAGAATGAAGATTTTCTCGAGCGCATCGGCAATCACGGGGTTTACGGTGTATTTTTCACATGGGGTGGCAAACATCATGTGCAGGAAATTCTCGCAGAAGCCCATCTCGTTTTGCGGATAGATAAAGGGCTGGCCAATCGAGTATTTGTAGCACATGGCGGCCATGGTTGGCATTTTCGCAATCAGGCGGAAGGCAGCAAGCTCGCGCTCTTCGGGCGAGTGAATATCGAGCGAATCGTGGTAGAACGCGCTAAGCGATGCCACGGCACCCACCATGATCGCCATCGGGTGCGAACGGCGCGGGAAGCCGCGATACAGGAAGTGTAATTGTTCGTGCACCATGGTGTGGTGATTAATGCGGTAATCGAACCATTCTTTTTGCTTACCGTTCGGCAGGTCGCCGTAATAGAGCAGGTAGGCGACATCGAGGAAGTCGCACTTGCCGGCAAGGTCAGAAATATCATAGCCGCGATAGCGCAGAATGCCTTTATCGCCATCGATATACGTAATTTCCGAATCGCATGAAGCGGTGGAAAGGAAGCCAGGATCGAACGTGAAGTGGCCAGTCGAGGCATAGAGTTTTGAAATATCGATCACGCTTGGGCCTTCAATGCCCTTGTAAATCGGGAATTCGGTGGGCGTGCCGTTATTGATGGAAAGCGTAGCACTGCCGGTTTTTTTGAAACGCGATGCAGGATCTTGTGGTTTTTTCTTGGTGAGTTGGGGGCGTGAGGGTGCAAATTGCGCGCCCACCAGCTTGGCTTTTCGGGGTGTTTTTGCAGATTTTGTGGGTTTGGTTTTGGTTGCCATTTTCGCCATGAGATGCTCCCTGCAGAGGTGGGTTTTGAAGAAAGAAGGCCAGACCCTAGCCTGCACGTAAGCCCTCGTCAACCGGGCTTTTTAGCCTTACGAAACCGTCATCGAAATATCGCGTCTAAGCGATGAATATGGTGCAAGGCTCGCGAAAAATCCAACAAAAGGGTGTCTGGTGGACGTATTTGATAACGCACCCAGCAAATGCAGCACCGATCGATGAAGGCGATGGCTCAGGCGGCAGTGGTGGCGAGCAAAGCTAGCACCTTATGGTCGAGTTTGCTCAGCGGTAATTTTTCAATGTCTTGTAGGCTATACCATTGGTTGCTTTGCTTAGCGGGTGCGCGCAGCAACACCACTTCGCCTTGCAAGCGAAAATGGCTATATACATGCGTGATATCGCCAATTTTTTTTGCACCCTTGGGTGCAGCATCGTGCTGCGCAAAACCATAGAGCCCACCCAGCAAGGCGTTATCGCGTTGCTCGAGCAGATACCGGCCTTTGCCGTCACGCTGCACCACAATCACCACGCGCCGTGTGGAGATTTTTTTGGCCAGTTTTTTGGCCGGGTACTGTTCGGGCGACGCCTTGCCTTTGCAAAAAAATGCTGCAGGGCATGCTGCACAATTTGGCGTTTTTACGGTGCATATCATGGCACCCAAATCCATCATGGCTTGGTTATAATTGAAGGGTTCGTTGCGGTTCAGCAGCGCTTCTGCATGGTGCCATAGTTCCGCATCGGATGGGGTGGCAAGTGCAAACACCCGCGAAATCACCCGCTTCACGTTGGCTTCCATCACCGCGTATGGCTGGTGAAAGCCAAACGCTAACATGGCATGCGCGGTGTTGCGGCCAATGCCGGGCAGGGCGAGCAAATGCTCCAGCGTATCTGGCACAGAGAAAGTGTCACACCGACTTTCGGAGAAACGTCGGGGTCTAATCTTGCGAGAATGGATCCCGACGCTCGCTGTGCTTGGTCGGGATGACAGCACAAGCTGCTTCGCTGCCTTATGCAAATGCCCGGCGCGCCGGTAATATCCCAGCCCTTCCCAAGCTTTCATCACGGCATCGCGGGGGGCGCGGGCAAGCGCTTCCACAGTAGGGAATTGCGCAAGGAACGGCGCATAAAAACGTGTGCGCACCGTTTCAACCTGCGTTTGTTGCAGCATGATTTCAGAAACCCAGATGGCATACGGGTCGCGTGTTTGCCGCCACGGCAAATGGTTTCGGCCATGCGCGCCGTACCATTTCGCAAGCGCCGCATGAAACCTGTGTAAATGACTCGGTTTTAATTGCACTGCGCCTGCGTTACTGGTAACGCTGGATGCTAATTTTTGAACCGTTCCTCGGAGTTTTCCCATGACCCCTCCTGCTAGCGCATCTACCAAAAAAGAAACATTAAAAAATCCTGCCCCGCATGATTCCAGCCAGCCCTTTGGCGTAACGCTCGGTGCCTTGCCCGGCTCGCAGAAGGCGCATGTCGAAGGTAGCGCGCGCTTAGGCGGCGTGAAGGTGGCGATGCGCAAAATTTCGCTTGCCAAAACCTCCGGCGAAGACCCGCTAACGGTGTATGATTGCTCGGGCCCCTACACCGATAACACCGCGAAAATCGATATCACTAAGGGGCTTGCCCCGCTGCGCGCTGAGTGGATTGCATCGCGCGATGATGCCGAGCGCTATGCAGGCCGCCCCATGCGCCCGGAAGATAACGGCTACAAAGAATACCAGAAAATCGAAGTGATGCTGTTCCCCAATGTTGCGAAGCAACCGTTGCGCGCCAAAGCTGGCGGCAATGTGACGCAGATGCATTATGCCAAGCGCGGCATTATCACGCCGGAAATGGAATATGTGGCGATTCGTGAAAACGAAGGCCGCACGCTGGCGCGCGAGGCGCATAAAGGCGGCGAATCGTTCGGTGCTTCCATCCCCAACCTTATCACGCCGGAATTTGTGCGCGATGAAGTGGCGCGCGGGCGCGCCATTATTCCCGCCAACATCAACCACCCCGAACTGGAACCGATGGCGATTGGCCGCAATTTCAAAGTGAAAATTAACGGCAATATCGGCAATTCGGCTATCACCAGCTCCATTGCCGAAGAGGTCGAAAAAATGGTGTGGGCCACCCGCTGGGGTGCCGATACGATTATGGATTTAAGCACCGGCAAAAACATCCACGCCACGCGCGAATGGATTTTGCGCAATTCGCCCGTGCCGATTGGCACCGTGCCGATTTATCAGGCGCTTGAAAAAGTGGGCGGCGTGGCCGAAGATTTAACGTGGGAAATTTTCCGCGACACGCTGATTGAACAGGCCGAGCAGGGGGTGGATTATTTCACCATCCATGCGGGTGTGCGCTTGCCGTTTGTGCCGCTAACGGAAAAACGCGTGACAGGCATTGTTTCGCGCGGCGGTAGCATTCATGCCAAATGGTGCATTGCCCACCACAAGGAAAATTTCACCTACACGCATTTCGAAGAAATTTGCGAAATTATGAAAGCCTACGATGTATCGTTCAGCCTGGGCGATGGGTTGCGCCCCGGCAGCATTGCCGATGCCAATGATGCCGCACAATTCGCCGAACTGAAAACGCTGGGCGAACTAACGCAAGTGGCGTGGAAGCATGATTGCCAAGTGATGATCGAAGGCCCCGGCCACGTGCCCATGCATTTGATTAAAGAGAATATGGAAAAACAACTCGAGGCCTGCCACGAGGCACCCTTCTATACGCTTGGGCCACTGACAACCGATATTGCCCCGGGCTATGACCACATAACGAGTGCGATTGGTGCCGCGATGATTGGTTGGTTTGGCTGCGCCATGCTGTGCTATGTTACACCGAAAGAGCATTTGGGTTTGCCCAACCGCGATGATGTAAAAGACGGCGTGATTGCGTATAAAATTTCTGCCCACGCCGCCGATTTAGCCAAAGGCCACCCGGCCGCGCAACTGCGCGACGATGCGCTTTCGCGCGCGCGCTTTGAATTTCGGTGGGAGGATCAGTTTAATTTGTCGCTCGACCCGGATACCGCGCGTGAATACCACGATGAAACCTTGCCCGCCGATGGCGCCAAAGTCGCGCATTTTTGCAGCATGTGCGGCCCCAAATTCTGCAGCATGAAAATTTCGCAGGAAGTGCGCGAGTTCGCAAAAGTGCAAAATGCGGCACCCACCGTAAGCGAAACAGATGCCGCCGCAGGCATGCGCGAAATGAGCGAAAAATTCATCGAAGGCGGCAGTGAGATTTACAAGAAGGTGGGGTAGCCCTCACCCGAAATCAGCGTTGCTGATTTCGACCTCTCCCTCAGGAGAGGTTCAAATTTTCTTAAAAACCCTCTCCCATAAGAGAGGGAAGAATAGAGCCTACTCTTAAAACCCTCTCCCTGCGGGAGAGGGTAGGGTGAGGGGACAAGGTGAGAAGTGATGAGTAACCTCGTTGAACGCGCCCGCGACCTCCGCCAGAATTCTACCGATGTTGAAAAGAAACTCTGGCAGCATTTGCGTAATCGGCAAATGCACGGCTTCAAATTTCGCCGCCAGCACCCGCTACCGCCCTTCATTGTCGATTTCGCCTGCGAAGAAGAAAAGTTGGGGATTGAGCTCGATGGCGGCCAGCATAACGAAGCAGAAAACATCGCGCGTGATGCGGCGCGCACGGCACTTCTGGCAACTTCCGGCTGGCGCATCATGCGGTTTTGGAATAACGAAGTGAACGAGAATATCGAGGGCGTGCTGCAGGTGATTGCCGATGCCCTCACCCGAAAACGCTAAGGCGTTTTCGACCTCTCCCAGTGGGAGAGGTAAAGAAGCATGCACCGCTAAAAACCCTCTCCCTCAGGGAGAGGGTAGGGTGAGGTGGAAGAGATATTAGTGGAGAAAAGTGAGGTGACAATAATGAGACTATACCACTATACTTCTGCTAGTGCTGCAAAAGCGATATTTGATAGCAAGCGACTTCGATTCTCTTCCACTAAATCTATCAAACTCAACGACGACAGCCAAATATCAAAAAGATTGGCTATTCTATTGCGTCAGGTTGAGTCTGCACAAGGCTTCAAAGCCTTATCAACTAATGCCAGAAAAAGTTTATTGAGATACGCGTCACTTTTTCCTGACGAATACTTCATTTCCTGCTTTTCACGAACCTGTAAAAATGAGCATCTGTGGGAGAACTATGCTGATAATCGCACAGGAGCATGTATAGAGTTTAAATTTCCAATAAATTATCCTACTCGTGTATGGGAACCGAGCACACATATAATGACCTATAATGAACCAGCCGAATGCTCTAAAACGCAGTCGGCATTAAATTCTATAATGTTCCCAGATTTCTCTGATTTAGAGCGAAGGCTAGCTTTATTTGATAAAGCCAAAATAAATCATAACATTACATTTAGTGAAGAAATGTTGCGCGGTGTGCCCAACTACGTGAAATGGCGTGACATCTTATTGGAAGCATACGTTCAAAATTGCCTTTCACAAAAAGACTTGTCTCACAAAGCAGAAGAAGAAGTTAGGCTATCGATTCATAGAAGCAATACGTTGCCAATATCGGACTCCAACATAAATCAAAAAAATGGGCATAGATATATTACCTGTAACCTCCCAGAAAAGTGTTTCATAAAAACCTTGAATTATGAAGCTGCAAAAGATGTTGAAGAGTAATGACCCTCCTCTCCAAAACCCCCTACACCCCGCCGCCCTACGAATTCATGGCGGAGAAGAACGCCTTGATGACAGGCACTACGCAGGCCATGTATGAGAGCAGCGTGCGTAATGTGCAGTCGCTTAGCGGCGTTGCGGTTTCCGCCATCGAATATGCCTCGGGTGGTTTGCGCGTTACCGGCATCGAAGTATTGCCGGAATTGGCGGCGGATAAGAAGATTCCGCTGCTTATTTATAATCGCGGTGGCAGCGGCAATTATGGCATGCTTTCGCCCGGGCAAATAACGGTGCTTATGGCACCGTTTGCCATGGCGCTACGCTGCGGCGTGCTGGCCAGCAATTATCGCGGCAATGGCGGCAGCGAAGGCCGCGAAGAATTTGGCGGCGGCGATGTGGATGATGTGTTGAATCTGCTAGAAATCGGCAAACAACAACCCTGGTGGGATGGTAAAAACGTGTTCATGCTCGGCTGGTCGCGCGGCGGCATGATGACCTATTTGTGCTTAAAGCGCGGCGCGCACATTACCGCTGCGGCCACCGGCGCTGCACTCACCGATTTAGCCGCCAACCTTGCTGCCCGCCCGGATATGGAGCGCGTGTATCAACGCTTCGCCACCGGTTTTGATGTGCACCGCGACGAAGTGCTACGCGAACGCAGCGCTGTGTGCTGGCCAGAAAAAATGAATGCGCCGCTGCTGTTAATGCACGGCGATGCCGATGATGTGGTGGATGTTTCGCAAGCCCACGATTTATATGCCAAGCTTACCGCCTTAGGCAAACAAGTGCGCTACGCCGAATATGAAGGCGGCGACCACGCGCTAAAGCGCCACCGCGCGCAGTGGACAGAGGCGGCGGTTGATTGGTTTGAAATGCACCGGCGCTAAGTGGGTTGCGCGATGGTTTTTGCTGCGCTAAAACAAACAGCATGAAAGAATACAAAGTGCATATTTATGCTGAATCGGTGTTGGGCTCGCTGGTGTTCGGGCAGGGCAAAACCAACGCCGAAAAACTCACCAAAACGCTCAATGATTTTGCCAAAGAAGGCTGGCGTGTGATAAGCATGGAGCGCGAAACGCGCCGCATGCTGCTGATTTCCAGCCGCGAGGCATTTTTGTTTGTGCTGGAAAGGGATAGATAATGGAGTGGCTAATTTATGTGGCGGTTATCGCCATTGTGGTGGGCGACATGATAGCCGCACAGCACATCAATAACATCCGCAAAGGCCTCGACCTCACGCAGGAAGAAGGCCGCGCGCGTGATAAAAAACTGCGCCTGGTAATTGGGGCAGCGCTTGCATATTCACTGGTGATTTGCGCGATTCTGATTTTTTATGTGAAGCCGAATTTTACTTCTTAAGCGCATCACGAATTTCGCGTAGCAGCTGAATATCTTCGGGTGTTGCGGGTGCCGCAGCGGCTTCTTTCTTAATCAGGCTGTCTTTCAGCCGGTTCACGTTTTTCACCAGTAAAAACACCACAAACGCCACAATCAGGAATTTGATAACAGCATTGATGAATAAGCCATAAGCAATCACCGCGGCGCCCGCTTTTTTGGCTTCATCGAGCGTGGCGTATTCGGTGCTGGTGAGGTTGAGATAGAGGTTCGAGAAATCAATGCCACCAATCAGCAGGCCAATGATGGGGTTGATAATATCGGCCACCAGCGAAGCCACAATCGTGGTGAAGGCGGCACCAATAATAATACCCACCGCCATATCGATCACATTGCCGCGGGCGATGAAGGCCTGAAATTCTTTTAACATGCGGTTCTCCTTTTGGTAGGCTACATTGAATAGAAATGCTGTAAATGTGGTGGCGCGTGAAAGCAAAAACATTACTGATTCTATGCACGACTTTTTGGCTTACGGCGTGCACCACGCTTGGATTTTTATATCTGAATCGCTCGGTATCGCGCGAGCATTTGCACATCACGCGTGATGTGGCGTACGGCAAACAGCCCTGGCAAAAGCTGGATATTTACCAACCCGCGAAGGCCGAAGCACCGCTACCTGTGGTGCTGTTTTTTTATGGCGGCGGCTGGACGAAGGGCAATAAAGCCGATTACCTGTTTGTGGCCGAACGCTTAGTGCGCGCCGGATTTGTGGTGGTGATACCCGATTATGTGAAATACCCGCAGGCGAAATTCCCAACCTTCATGCACGATGTTGCGCTGGCTGCCAAATGGCTGCACACGCATGCGAAAGACTATGCGGGTGACCCTGAAAATCTGCATCTCATGGGGCATTCCGCAGGTGCATTAATGGGCGCGTTGCTGCTGGCTGATACACATTACCTTGCCGATGTAGGGCTTACGCCTGCGATATTTCGCAGTTTTGTGGGGCTGGCTGGCCCCTATGATTTCACGCCCGATGAGGAACCTTACCTCACTATTTTTGGCCCGCCGAGCAATTACCCGAATATGCAGGTGACACATTTTATTGATGGCACCGAGCCACCGATGCTTTTGCAATATGGGCAGGCCGATGATGTGGTGGGCTATTCGAATATCGAAAAACTGGTGCCGCGCATTGAGCAAAAACAGGGCAAGGTTGAGGTACGCCTCTACCCGAAGCATGACCATATTGATGTGATCGCCGATTTTTCGGAGGCTTGGGCAAAAGATTCACCCGTGGTTACCGATGCCATTGCCTTCCTGAAAACGCATGCGGGCGTGAA
>JBILFK010000046.1:0-9550 GCA_044351685.1 Rickettsiales bacterium
TCATCGACTTCAAACAGTGTCATGTCGGGGCCACCGGTGATATTAATCAGCACGGCGCGCGCACCTTTCAATGAAACATCATCGAGCAGCGGATTTGAAATTGCGGCTTCGGAAGCCTCAAGCGCACGGCGATCACCGGTGGCTTCGCCGGTGCCCATCATGGCTTTGCCCATTTCGCTCATCACCGCGCGGATATCAGCAAAATCAAGGTTTACCAACCCCGGCTTCACCATTAAATCGGTCACGCCACGCACGCCCGAGTGCAATACTTCATCGGCCATGCAGAAGGCTTCGGCGAAGGTTGTTTTCTCGTTGGCGATGCGGAACAAATTCTGGTTCGGAATAATAATTAGCGTATCGACATATTGTTGCAATTCGCTGATACCGCTTTCAGCGATGCGCATACGGTGCGCCCCTTCAAAATGGAACGGCTTAGTTACCACACCCACGGTCAGCATGCCTTGTTCTTTGGCAAGACGCGCAATTACTGGTGCAGCACCGGTTCCTGTGCCACCGCCCATACCGGCAGTGATAAACACCATGTTCGAGCCTTCAATATATTCGGCAATATCCAGCATCGCTTCTTCGGCAGCGGCGCGGCCAATTTCAGGGTTTGCGCCAGCACCAAGCCCACGCGTTACACTGGCCCCAAGCTGCACCACACGCCCGGTCTGCGCATTTTCAAGCGCCTGCGCATCGGTATTGGCCACCACGAAATCGACACCTTCAAGGTTCGATGCGATCATGTTGTTCACGGCATTACCGCCAGCGCCGCCTACCCCAATCACCGTAATTTTTGGTTTCAACGTATCGAGTTGGCTCGGCAAATGTAAATTAATACCCATAGGTGAACGCCTCCTTTAAGCGCTGCAGAAGTGAGAACATGCCGATGCGTCGTTTTTTTGTCCGTTAAACGGAATATCTAGCGTGAGTCCGCCAGTGGCGCCCACTATATGTGGTGTTACAAACCTTGTCCAGCAAACTTGCGAATTATTCACAGGCTTCCTTGCTCTCTTTTATCTGTCTCACATCTAAAAATTTTCGCGAAACCACTGCACCAGTTTTTTCGGAATAAAACTACGGCGCGCCGCTTCGGCATTTAAAATCTCTTCTTCCCATGGCCGCTTCTGCACATAGTGCAACAAGCCAATCACACTGGCGAATGCGGGGCCAGAAACGGCTTCCGCCAAGCCGGGGTACGGCATCGGTTTCCCCTTGCGCACTTGCTTGCTTAACATGCGCGCCGCAAGGTCACCCACGCCTAACATCTGGCTGCCACCGCCAGTAAGTACGCAGCGCCTGCCAGCAATTTTCGATACCCCGCTGGCATCAAGCCGGGTGCGAATCATTTCAAAAATTTCTTCCATGCGTGGGCGAATCACGCCAATCAACATCGCACGTGGCATGGTGGTAGGTTCATCTTCGTCTTCACGTTCACCCAGTTGCGGCACATCGATCATCACTTCGGCATCCTTCACCGAGGTTACCGCGCTGCCATAAAGTGTTTTCATACGCTCAGCATGTTGCAGGCTGGTGGAAAGCCCCTGCGCAATATCGCTGGTCACATGGTTGCCGCCAATCGGTATCGCATCGGAAAAAATATTGCGCCCCCCCACAAACACCGAAATGCTCGTCACGCCGCCGCCCATATCAATCAGCGTCACACCTAAATCCATTTCATCTGGTTCCAGCACCGCAAGTGCTGAAGCATGCGAAGCCATGACATACTCACTCACATTCAGATGCGCGCGCGCAATGCACTGCGAAAGGTTACGCAAATAGGCATGTTTGGCGGTTACAATCTGCAATTCAGCGCCCAGTTTTTTGCCCACCATACCACGCGGATCACGAATACCTTTGGCATTATCCAGCATGTAAAATGCAGGGAAGCAGTGCATAATGCCTGCATCTTCGCTTTGCATCGCCAGCGAGCCTTCGTGAATCACATCGGCAATATCCTGATCGCTCACGCCTTCCGCCAGAATATCCAGCTCAACCGCCACGTTGCGCGATTTTAAATTGCTACCGTTAATGGTAACCACCACCTCTTCAATGGTTTCGCCGGCCATTTGTTCGGCGGCATGCACCGCAGCCACCACCGAAGTTTCGGCTTCGGCAATATCGGTAATCACCCCCGATTTTATTCCCTTGGAAAGCTGATGCCCCATTCCGGTAATTTTAAGCCCGGTTTCTTCATCCGGCACGGCAATCATGCACGCCACTTTGCTGGTGCCAATATCTAGCACGGCCACGGGTTTTTGCGGTTTGTTCGATCCGGCCACGTTATGCATCCTTCGCAAAAGTGAGTGCAACGGGCGTTGCTTTTTCATCCATCGGGGTCACAAAAATGCGATCCTCGATACGCAAATCAATGGCGCGCACCGCGCGCGTTAAAATACCTTCGCTGCGCACCAGCTGGCCAAAACGCGCCCAGGCGCGCTCGGCGCCTTCTTCGGGCAGCAACACCGTTACCTTGTTGGAAAGCTGCACATTCCATCGGCGCTCGCCCACCCGCACGGCCGCCACCACATGCGGCGTTAAATCGGGTTGCGTAGCAAGCATCGCCAGCAATTCACCGGTGTGCTTTGGCGCATCGTCGCCTACAATCACCGGTAGTGTTTTTTTGGTTTTGTATTTCGGGCTGGTAAGCACGCTACCTTCTTCATCGATCAGTCGCTGCACCCCTTGCGATTGCCACAACGCCACCGGCACCCGCTCACGAATCGCAATGCGTATCGTGTGCGGCAGCACACGTGCCACACGCGCTTCGCGCACTTCAGGTATCGCTTCCAAATTGGTCTTAATGGCGTGTAAATCCAGCGCCAGAATCGGGTCACCCGGCGCAATTTGCACGGCGCGCATAATGGCCTCGCGGTCAGCATAATACCGGCCATTCAAATATACTTGCCCCACATCGAAACCCATCGCTGCGGTACGATTCCAAAATGCATCGCTCACTGCGGTAGCCACTGCATCGAAGGTTCCCGCACGTTCTAACCACCACACGCTTGCCGCACTAATCGCAATCAGGCTGCAACTGCTAATAAGCAGCGTGCGTCGCCGCCACGATCTGCGGCGATGCTGCGCTTTTTTGCGCGCAAATTCCACGCATGCCTCAGCACGCGTTGCGGAAGGTTTTTGGCCTTTAATATGTGCGCGTGCGCGGCTCATCCCAGCGAAGCTCCGGCAATCAGTTTAGCCACCAGCGTGTTAAAATCCATACCTGCATGGCTTGCAATTTCAGGCGCCAGCGAAAGCGGTGTCATGCCGGGCTGGGTATTGGTTTCAAGAATATAAAATTGGCCGTCGCCTTCTTCATCGAAACGGAAATCGCTACGCGAAAGGCCGCGGCAGCCCAGCGAATTATGCGCAGTCTCTGCCATGCCACACACTTCATTATAGCGCGCTTTTGGCAGTGGCGCAGGCATCACATGCTGCGCCATGCCATCGGTGTATTTCGCGGTATAATCATAGAATTTTCCAACCGGCTTAATTTCAATCGCGCCCAGCGCCTTGCCATCCAGCACCGCCACCTGTATTTCGCGGCCGGGAATATATTTTTCCACCAGCACCTGTTCGCCAAAATGCCAATTGCTTTCGGTGAAGGTAAAATTATCGCCTTCCATCACGATGGTTACACCTACGCTCGAGCCTTCATTCAGCGGCTTCACCACATAAGGGCGCGGCATGGGTTCATGTGTCATCATATCGTCGCGGCTGCAGGTTTTACCTTCCGCGCAGCGCAAGCCGGCGCTTGCAAAAATTTTCTTGGCCATTGGTTTATCCATCGCCAGTGCCGAAGCCAGCACGCCCGAATGCGTATAGGGAATCTTCAGAATTTCCAGAATGCCCTGCACACAACCATCTTCGCCGTAACGGCCATGCAGCGCATTAAACGCCACATCGGGTTTGGCTTTCACTAACTGCGCGGCCACATCGTGCTGCACATCGATCGCGGTGATACTATGGCCAAGCGCCAGCAGGGCTTTTTCAACCGCCGCGCCGCTAGTAAGCGATACTTCACGTTCTTCGGATAATCCGCCTTTTAAGACAGCAACATGCATCGGCAATTCCATGCGTTAGAGTAATAATGTTGCCGATGATGATTATTTTTCGCCACTCTAGCGCAGCTTCACAGCAGATGCAATAGCATCTAGAGGCTATCCCGCCCCAGCCGCTTAATTTCCCACTGCAACGTGATGCCAGAATGTGCCTGTACACGTTTTCGCACCTCTTCGCCCAGCGCCTGCAACTCGGCGGCGGTAGCCCCACCCGTGTTGATCATGAAATTGCAATGTAGCGGCGAGATTTGCGCCGCCCCTATCTGCAAGCCACGGCACCCGGCCGCATCGATCAATTCCCACGCTTTATGGCCTTCGGGGTTTTTGAACGTGCTGCCACCGGTGCGCTCGCGCACGGGCTGGGTGGCTTCGCGCTTTTGTGTAATTTCCAAAATGCGCGCATGCACTGCTTCAGGGGCGTCATGGGTGGTGGCCAACCATGCGCGCGTAAAAATCAGCCCTTCCGGCCCACCGAAATGGCGGTAACGGAACTGACACTGCGCATGCGATAGGGTGTGTATGTTCCCTGCCCTATCCACCGCTTCGCACTGCACCAGCACATTGGTTATTTCGCGGCCATATGCGCCTGCATTCATGGCAATAGCGCCACCGATAGTGCCGGGGATACCCGCTAAAAATTCAAGCCCCGCATGCCCGGCATCGGCGGCAACGCGCGCCACATGCACATCCAGTGCAGCAGCACCGGCAATCACCTGCGCGCCTTCCGCAACAATATCGGTAAAGCCCCGCCCCAGCTTAATAACCACGCCCTCAATGCCGCCATCGCGTACAATCAGGTTCGAGCCCACCCCCAGCACCGTAACAGGAATCTCAGCGGCAAGCTGTTTCAAAAAATCGGCTAAATCTTGTGTATCGGCAGGCTTGAATAATACATCGGCCTTGCCGCCCACCTGAAACCAGGTTGTGGGCGCAAGCAATGCATCAAAGCGATAGCTGCCGCGCACTTCGGGCAAATCACGCGTGGTATTTCTGGCAGAAATAGCCACTTACGCCGATGCCTTTAGTTTCGCATCCAGCAATTTCTGCAGTTCGTCTGGCAATGCATAGGCCCAGTTCGAAATGCTACCCGCGCCCAAACACACCACAAAATCGCCTTCATTCACAATGTCGGCCAGAATTTCCGGCAGAATTTTTTCGTTCGGCAAAGCAATCACGTGTTTGTGGCCATGATCACGGATGGACTCCACCAGCGCATCGCGGTTCACGCCTTCAATCGGTTCTTCGCCTGCGGCATACACATCGGCGATAATCACCGCATCGGCATCGTTAAAGCAGGTGGCAAATTCCGTGAATAAATGCGAAAGGCGGCTGTAACGGTGCGGCTGCACCACCGCAATCACGCGCCCACCCGTGGCCTCCACCGCTTGGCGTGCCGAGGTGAGTGTTGCCGCAATTTCCACCGGGTGGTGGCCGTAATCATCAATAATGGTCACGCCATGTACCTCACCGGTTTTAGTGAAGCGGCGCTTCACGCCACGGAATTCGCGCAGGCCGCGCAAAATCACCGCATCGGCAATGCCCACTTCGCGCGCCACCGTAATCGCCGCCAGCGCATTACGCACGTTATGCAAGCCATACATCGGCAGCTGCACGTCTTTGAGCAGCGTCACTTCGCCGGTCGCCACATGCGCCATTTCCACATCGAACATTTGCCCTTGCGGCATTTGGCGAATATTCACCGCCCGCACATCGGCCTGCGGCGAGGTGCCGTAGGTAAGCAAGCGGCGATCCTGAATTTTTGCCATCAATGTCTGCACTTCCGGGTGGTCGATACACAGCACACCAAACCCGTAAAACGGCAATTGCTGCAAAAACTGGCGGAAGGCATCGCGCAAATTATCGAACGTGCCGTAATGATCCAAATGCTCTGGGTCAATATTGGTAACCACCGCTACGGTTGATGGAATACGAATAAACGTGCCGTCCGATTCATCGGCTTCCACCACCATCCAGTCGCTTTCGCCCATAATCGCGTTAGTACCGTAGGCATTGATAATGCCACCATTAATCACCGTCGGTTTTTTATCGGCCGCCAGAAATAGCGTAGAAACCAGCGAAGTGGTGGTGGTTTTACCATGCGTTCCAGCAATCGAAACGGTAGCTTTCATGCGCATTAACTCGGCCAGCATTTCCGAACGCCGCACCACCGGAATACGCAGCGCGCGCGCCTCGACAACTTCAGGGTTGTCTGACTTCACTGCCGAAGAAATCACTACCGCCGCAGCGCCCGCAATGTTGCTGGCATTATGCGGCCCCACAAAAATTTGCACACCATGTTTGCGCAACCGCTCGATGGACGATGATTCCGCAATATCCGAACCCTGCACCGTGTAGCCCAAATTACGCAGCACTTCGGCAATGCCACTCATGCCGATACCGCCAATCCCTACAAAATGCAGCACCCCCACATCGCGTGGCATCGCGCCGGTAATCGGGAAGCGTTTGATAATTGCATTCATGCCCCTATCTCCTTTTGTATCAGTGTGGCGAGCGTTTCGGCTGCCTGTGGGCTGGCGAGCTGTTTGGCCTGCTCGGCCATACGCGCAAGTATTTCTGGATGGGTGATAGCACGCTTCAGCGTTTCTGCCAAGATTTCCGGTGTCAGTGTGGATTCTTCGTAAAGCCATGCGGCTTCGCTATCGGCTGCGGCTTTGGCGTTATACCATTGGTGGTTATCCATGGCGCTGGGTAATGGAACATAGATAGCAGGTCTGCCCGCCACACATAATTCGGCCACGCTTGAAGCCCCCGCGCGTGAAATCACCAGCTGCGCCTGCGTCAGCCTAAGCGCAATATCAGGGAAGAATGCCGCCAATTCGCACGCCACATTCAGCGCCGCATACTGCTTCGCCACAGCGTCAATATCACTCGCGCGGCATTGCTGGGTTACACGCAGCAACGCACGCTGTTGTTCAGGTAACAACGCAATCGCCTGCGGTATCAGGCGGCTGAACACGCTGGCTCCCTGGCTGCCGCCAATCACCAGCACATGCAGCGGGGCATCGGCACTGCGCGCAGGGTAGAGTGCATCGGCAATATGCTGCATCGCGCGGCGCACGGGGCTTCCCACATACACGGTTTTTTTTACAGCCGCCGAAGGCACGGCATGTGTATCGCGGTAGCTTAGCGCCACACTGCCCACAAAGCGTGCAAGCAGCCGGTTTACACGCCCCAGATACGCATTCTGATCATGCAGCATGGTGCGCTGGCCGCGCAGCACCGCCGCAAGCATCGTAGGTAGCGAAGGGTAGCCACCAAAACCAATCACCAGCGCTGGCGTATGTTTCTGCATCACGCGCCATGCCTGTATTACGCCGCGCACAATCCCCAGCAAGTTGCGTAGCCTTGTTAGCATACCGCCGCCATTTCTTCCGGTGGCCACTTCGATAATCGGCATGCGGGCAAGCACTCCTTGCAATTCGGGTGGGTGGTAGCCGTGAAAGCGCGCATCGGTTAAAAACACGGGGTTAAGGCCGCGTTCCACTAACACTTCTGCAAGTGCCAGCGCCGGGAAAATATGGCCGCCAGTGCCGCCAGCTGCCAGAATAATGGTGGGAGATTTCGGGTGCATCGCGCAACACTAGCGGGGCAATGCAGAAGCGCAAGAATTATCCGGTATATTTTGCCTGCCCCGGCGGCATAATCGTGGTGGCCATCACGCCGTAGCGCTTGCGCGTGAGCGCCAGCATCATGCCCATGCCCACCGCCATCGCAATCAGCGAAGAACCGCCGTAACTAAGGAAGGGAAGTGTCATGCCCTTAGCAGGCAGCAGGTTTACCGCCACCCCCATATTCACCACCGCCTGAATGCCAAACTGGGCAAGCAACCCACCCACTGCAATAATGTGGAAGGCATCGGTTTCCTGCCATAATTTCATGAAGCCGCGCACCACAATAAATGCGAATACAAAAATAATCAGCAGGCAAAACACCACGCCAAATTCTTCGCCCGCCACCGCAAAAATAAAATCGGTATGCGAATCGGGAATGGTTTGTTTCACCACCCCTTCACCCGGGCCGGTGCCAAACCAGCGACCATGTGCAAAGGCTTCCAGCGATTTTTGTACCTGATAATTATCCCCCGATGCCGGGTCCAAAAACCGATCAATCCGCGCAGCCACGTGCGGCAATAAATTATACGCAGCAATCACACCGCACACGCCGAACAGCGCCATCACCGCCACCCACAGCACCGGCATGCCCGCCAAAAAAAACTGCACCGCAAACATGCCTGAAACGGTGATCACCATGCCAAAATCCGGCTGAATAATCAGCAATACGGCCATCAACGCATAGAGCGCCAGTGCTAAGCGGTAACTCGGAAACGAAGGGTGCTTAAGGCCATACGAAAAAATCCACGCACTAATAATCGCAAAGCATGGCTTCATCAGTTCCGAAGGTTGCAGTGAAAACCCACCAATGCGCAGCCAGCGTACCGCGCCCTTATTCTCAAAACCAATAAACGGCAACGCCACCAATAACGCTACGCTCACGATAATGCCAATCAGCGCAATGCGTTTAATTTGAGTGGGCGGCAACATCGAAACCCCCATCATCGCCAACACCGAAATCGCCAGAAAAATCTCGTGCCGTGTCACAAAATAAAAACTCGGCAAGCCAATGCGCAGCGCCACTGGCGGGCTGGCAGCAGCCACCATAAACACGCCCATGCACACCAGCGCCATCATCGCAAATAATGCGGGGCGGTCGACAGTCCACCACCAGCGGCCAAGCAGTGTCGTGTTCCTCCTATCAAGCTGGAATGGCATGCGGCTCCCCTCGCTTCACTGCTTCCACCAGCGCTATAAAATGCTCACCCCGTTGCTCGAAATTTTTAAACTGATCAAACGATGCGCAGGCAGGTGAAAGTAAAACAATTGGTTTCACCGCACCTTCGGCCAGTGCATCGCGGGTAGCATGCGCTACGGCAGCGTCTAATGTGCCGCATGGCGTGTGCTTCACGCTATCACCCAAGGTCGCTGCAAAATCGTTGCTCGCCTCACCAATCAGGTAGGCGTGGCGAATTTTGTGAAAGTACTTTTGCAAAGGCGTAATGCCGCCCTCTTTAGCAACGCCGCCTAAAATCCAGTAAATATTCTCATAGGTCAGCAACGCTTTTTCGGTGGCATCGGCATTGGTGGCCTTGCTGTCATTCACAAAGGTTACGCCATGCCATTCACCCAGCCACTGCATGCGGTGGGCAAGCCCCGGAAACGTTTGCAGCCCCGCCACTATCGTTTCGTGCGCCATGCCAAGCGCAAAACATGCAGCGTAAGCGGCGGTGGCATTCTGCCAGTTATGCGCGCCCTGCAACGCGTTCACGCCTTTAATATCCGCATGGGTTTTGGGCGTGGCAAGTGCATTGGTGATGATACCACCTGCAGCATGCAACCCATTACCCACGGTTTGTGTGACGCTGATGGGAATCACCCGCTGGGTTTTTTGCCCCAGCATTTCGCGCGCTATGG
>JBILFK010000047.1:0-9530 GCA_044351685.1 Rickettsiales bacterium
ACATGCAGCGAGCGTGACGTTAAAAGCGATATAGCGCTAAAAATCAAGCGCTAGGTTGCTGCCCTATTTTTGTGCGCTAATTGCCTAATTAAACAGCAATTTGCTTCAAAAGCATGGGGATAACTAGGATAAAAGCCAAGAATCTTCATCAAAAAACAAGATTAATTAACTGAAATATATAATTATTTAATCTATTCTAAAACATGGCACAGGGCTTGCGAACCACAGGCGCCTATGAAAAAGATCGAAGCCATTATTAAACCCTTCAAACTCGATGAAGTAAAAGAAGCCCTGCAGGATATCGGCCTGCAAGGGATTACCGTGATTGAGGCGCGGGGTTTTGGCCGCCAGAAAGGCCACACGGAACTGTATCGTGGTGCCGAATATGTGGTGGATTTTTTACCTAAGGTGAAACTTGAAGTGGTGGTGGAAGATAACATGGCCGAAAAAACCATCGAAGCCATTGTGCGTGCTGCACAAACAGGGCGGATCGGCGATGGAAAAATTTTCGTTTCACCGGTGGAAGATGCGATTCGTATTCGCACCGGCGAGCGCGGCCCCAATGCGATTTAAATTTTTGTAACTTTAGGAGTTTTGTATGAGTGTTGAGAATGTGTTTGAGATGATTAAGAAAAACGATGTGCAGTTCGTGGATTTCCGGTTTACCGACCCACGCGGCAAGTGCCAGCACACCACCTATATTGCCGATAAGGTGAACAAAGATACCTTTGTTGATGGCGTGATGTTCGATGGTTCCTCGATTGCCGGTTGGAAATCCATCAATGAATCCGACATGATCCTGATGCCCGATACCTCTTCGGCATTCCTTGACCCTTTCACTGCGCAGCCCACGCTGGTGCTTTTCTGCGATGTGATTGAACCCTCTTCTGGCCAGCCTTATGGCCGTGACCCACGCTCGGTTGCACGCCGCGCCGAAGCCTACCTGAAATATACCGGCATTGGCGATACCGCCTATTTTGGCCCCGAACTGGAGTTTTTCCTGTTCGATGATATTCGTTTTGATAGCGGCATGTTCGGTGCGTTTTATGAAATTGATTCCGAAGAAAACCCCAACAATTTTGGCCGCAAATACGAAGGCGGCAATATGGGCCACCGCCCGAATGTGAAGGGCGGTTACTTCCCTGTGCCTCCCGTGGATTCGACACAAGATATGCGCTCGGAAATGCTGGCAACACTGAAGGATGTAGGCATTAGTCCGGTGCTGCACCACCACGAAGTGGCGCCTTCGCAGTGCGAACTTGGCTTTGATTTCTCGGTGCTGACCGCAACGGCGGATAACGTACAAAAATACAAATACGTGATTCAGAACGTGGCGCACACTTACGGCAAAACTGCTACCTTTATGCCAAAGCCCATTGCTGGCGATAACGGTTCGGGTATGCATGTGCACCAATCGATTTGGAAAGATGGTAAGCCATTATTCGCAGGCAACGGCTATGCCGATTTGTCGGAGCTTTGCCTGTATTATATCGGCGGTATCATCAAGCATGCCAAAGCGCTCAACGCGATTACCAACTCCAGCACCAACAGCTACAAACGTCTGGTTCCAGGCTACGAAGCACCAGTGTTGCTGGCCTATTCGTCGCGTAACCGCTCGGCCTCGATTCGTATTCCGTATGTGGCGTCGCCGAAAGGTAAGCGCATTGAAACCCGCTTCCCGGATGCTTCGGGCAACCCATACCTCACCTTCGCGGCATTGCTGATGGCAGGTCTGGATGGCATCGAAAATAAAATCCACCCTGGCGATGCGATGGATAAAAACCTCTACGATCTTCCCCCAGAAGAGCTGAAAGGCGTTCCCCATGTGTCGCGCAGCCTGCGTGAAGCCTGCGAAGCGCTCGATGCGGATCGCGCCTTCCTGAAAAAAGGCGATGTCTTCAACGATGATCTCATCGATGGCTATATTGCCCTGAAAATGGAAGAAATCGAGAAGTGGGAAATGGCGCCGCACCCTGTGGAGTTCAAGATGTACTACTCGGTGTAAATCACTTCAAAGTCCCTCGCTTCGCTCTGTGTATTTTGAAGTGGGCGAGGGACATAGAAATCCTCGAGGCGGCTCGTCGGATTTCTATGAAGATTACTCAAAACGAAAAAGGCACCTTTTGGTGCCTTTTTTATTATCTAGGCTGCGCGCATAATGCGGAGCTAGTGATAGATGAATTCTTTTTTTCTGATGCTTTCGATGTGCTTTGCTTTCGCTTCATATCCAAATTGGGTATAGGGATGAAGCTTGCTGTAAATGTCATTTATTTCTGATTCTGTATATACTTCTGCCTGAATTTGATTGCATATTTGAGCAACGGTAGGTGCTAACTTGTAGCGGTTTATAACGCTAACATCTGTACTTTTTAGCGTAATATTTTTCAGCGTACATCTATCAGAGAAGACAATGATAGATCGCATAGATACGTTTTGGCCAATAAGATTTTTTAGGTGTCTGATATGCGATGCATTTTGCATTATCGGATTATAAAAACGCTCCTTATGGCTTTGCCCGGGGCTTTTTGGTAGCGTTTGCGTCCAATTTTGGTGTGCTTCATTACCAAAAATCCAACCACTGTAATTTTTGCTTTCAAATATGAATAGCCCCTTTGAGCATATCAAGAGTACGTCTATTTCGGTTGTTTCGCCATTCTCTTTTGGAACAAAAATATTAAATAAAAATTTGCCACCACTATCTTCAAAATGTTGTAAAGATTTATAGGTTAAATATTCAGCATATTGCCCCTTATCCCGTCTAACAGATAAATAGGGGGTCTTTGTTACACGATAGTATGCGCCTTTTTTGTATTGCTTATTTCGGAATATAAGAAAGACGATTACAGCACATATTAAGGTAACCGGATTCAAGAAGATTGCTGCTAAGTAACCCATTGCAGGGTATTATGCCGCGATTTTCTGGCGCAGCTGATGAATAATCGCTTCGGCGACGGGAATCGAAGAGGCCGGGTTTTGGCCGGTAATCAACTGGCCATCGACCACCACATTGCTCGCAAAGTTTTCGCCTTGCTGGGGAATGCCACCGAGTTCTTTTAGTTTGCTTTCAAGCATAAACGGCACATGCACATGCGCGCCTATGGTGGTTTCTTCGGCATCGCTGAAACAGGTGAAGGCACGGCCTTTCACAATGGGCTGGCCTTGCGGCGTTTGGGCAGCAACGAGGCAGGCGGGGCCGTGGCATACGGAAGCGACTGGCTTTCCACTGCGCCAAAATTGTTCGACCATTGCCTTCACCGAAGCATCGGTGGGGAAATCGTCCATGGTGCCGTGGCCACCTGCGAAAAACACGCCATCATAATCGGCAGCGTTCAGGCTGGCGAGCTTCAGCGTGTGGTTTAATGCGGCTTGCGCTTTCACATCGGCCTCAAAACGGCGCGTTGATGCGGTTTGGTTTTCTTCCGCAGCACCTTTGGGATCGAGCGGGGTTTTGCCGCCCATGGGCGAAGCAATGGTTACCTGACAACGTGCATCGGTGAATGCATAATAGGGGGCTGCCACTTCTTCCAGCCATACGCCGGTGGGTTCGGGCGAACTGCCCATACGATCCGATGACGTAACCACGAGCAAAATGCGGCTCATTTCCATAAAACCTCTCCGTAAGTGAATCGACCAAAAAATAAACAGCGCTTCAGCGCAACACAACGCCCCTCGGGCACAATCTCAAACAGGCAGAGTATAAGCGTTTTGGCGCCTGATGCCAGTAAAAAAATCAACCGGTGAATTGCACAATCACCGGTGTGCCCAGATGATAATATAGTCCTACACCCACCAGCAAAATGAAACCTGTGCTAAACACTGAAAAACCAAGCTTTTTATGCCGTGAAAGGGCGCGACTCGCCATGATAGGCCAGAGTATCAGCAGGCAGGTAAGTGAAGTAAGCACGGCGAGTGAAATATAAAAGAATATCATGATTTGCCTCGCCTTACATTGCGCCAGAAAATGCCTAAGCCAACACATAGCAACAGCAGCGGCATCAGCCACAAAGGCAGGGTGTGCTGGGTAACGGGTGGGCGCATTAAGATGGCTTCGCCATAACGCGCTTCGAAATAGCCAATAATCGTTTGCGTGGATTCGCCGCGCGCCACTTTTTCACGAATGCTATGGCGCATATCAATCGCCAGTTCGGCATCCGATTCCGCCAATGGCTGGCCTTCGCACACCACGCATTTCAGTGCGGTAAAAATCTGCTGGGCGCGGCGTTCCTGCGCAATCTCTGGCAAGGGACGCTCGACGGTAACAGCGAATGCGGGCAGGCTTGTGAGTGCCGCGAGCATCACCCATGCACATCGTTTATTCATGCAGCAACTCTTCGATAAGGGGCGTGATGGTTTGCGTGCGTGTGGTGCTTACAATGGGGCCGGGCAGGTGATAGCGCACCACGCCGTTTGTATCGACAATAAAACTTTCCGGCACACCGCGTATGCCAAGCGCAATGCCTGCTGCATGCGTGCTATCGAGCCATATCGCATCATACGGAACCTGCATTCGTTTGGCCCATGTGGTTAAGCGTTCTTCGGTATCGCGCCAGGCAATGCCCAGCACCTGCACGCGGCTATCAATGCCGCGCAGGGCCTGCAGTTCAGGTAGCTCGACTTCACACGGTGCACACCAGGTGGCAAACACATTCACCACAGTAACTTTGCCTTTCAGCGCATTGGCATCCCATGTGCGGTCATGGGCAAACGGCACAAGATTCAGGCGTGGCAACGGCTTGTCCATGAGGCCGGTGGTGGGGTGCGCTTTGCGCACAGCTTCGGGAATCATCAGCCCGGCGCCAAGCGCCAATGCAATCAACATAAAAATAATCAGCGGGGTATAGCGCATCATGCTGCGACCTTCGCTTTGCGTAAATGGGCAACCATGGCCAGCATACCGGAACATGCCGCCATGGCAAAACCAAGCCATATCCAGAATTGCCCGGGAACAATGTAAACACGCAGGCCAATCTGCAGCGGTTCGGTTGCGTTCGCCTCACCATAGGTGCTGCGACCAATCACCGCATAGACATCACGGAAAAATCCTGCATCGAGCGACGACTCGGTAGTTTCCTGATCGCGCACTGGGTAGAAGCGTATTTCGGGAGTGAGCGCCGATAGTCTCTTGCCGTTTTCAAAGATAGTCACATGCGTGCGCGTTGCGATATAATTTTCATGCGCAACGCGTTCAATTTTTTCAACATGCAGGCGGAAATTTTTGAACATTACGTTCTGGCCTTCATGCACCACCGCATCGTGTGAGGTTTTGAAGATACTGGTGGCAATCACTCCGGCAACAAACACGGCAAGCCCACTATGCCCAAGAATGCTGGCGGCAGATCGCAGCGGAAATTGCCTACATTTCGCCAGCACCCCTTGCACCGGAATAGCGTGCCAATGCCGAAGTGCCGCCACTGCGCAACCTTGGAACAGCCAGGCAACCAGCGCCACCGCTAACAATGCCATACCATCGCGAATGTTCAACATGCTTACTGCTAGTACGATGCTGGCCATAATGACTGGTATTGCCGGCAGCAGAATTTTTTGCAGTTGCCGCGCCGTAACATCGTGCCACGGCAACAGCGGCGCAATCGCCGCAAGCGCCAGCAATGGCATGCATAACGGAACAATCACCGCATGAAAATAGGGCGGGCCTACCGTAATGGCGGGTAGCCCCATGAGCGTGCAGAAGACCGGATATAAAATCGCCAGCAATATCGCGCAGGCGGCGCTTACCATCAGCACGTTATTCAGCAGAATCAGGCTGGCGCGTGAAAGCAATGCTGTAGGATTTTTTTCGCTGATTGGATAGCGCGCGAACAGCGCTAAGCCAACGCCCACAATGAAGGTAACATACGCGAGAATAAACATACCCCGTTCAGGGTCGGAAGCGAACGCGTGCACCGAGGTAATCAGGCCCGAACGCACAATAAATGTACCCAGCAAACTCATGGCAAAGGTGAATATCGCGAGCAGCGCCACCCAGCGCGCATAACTGCCGTGTTTGGCAAGCACCATGTTGGCGTGCATCAGCGCGCCACCGGCAAGCCAAGGTAACAGCGATACATTTTCCACCGGATCCCAGAACCACCAGCCGCCCCAGCCCAGCTCGCGGTAAGCCCACCAGCTGCCAAGGCCAATACCTGCGGTTAGTGTTGCCCATGTAATCAGAATCCACGGGTGCGTTTCCATCGCCCATGTTTTATCGATACGTTTCTGCCACATTCCGGCGATGGCGTGGGCAAACACAATGCCAAACCCAACATAACCCACATAGAGCATGGGGGGGTGCATCGCCAGGCCAATATCTTGCAGCAGCGGGTTGAGATCTTCGCCGTCTGCAGGTGGTAGAAATACCCGAATGAATGGATTGGATGTGAGCAAAATGAATAACAAAAACCCAGATGTAATTGCGCCATGCGCACACAGTGTTAGTGCTTGCAATGCGCGATCGGAATAGCGTTTAAAGGCTACCAGAAAACCGAATAGCGCCAGCACCCATACCCATAACAGCATCGAGCCTTCATGGTTGCCCCATGTGCCGGTGATTTTATAAATCATCGGCTTGAGTGTATGCGAATTTTCAATCACATTCAGTACCGTAAAATCGGATACGGCATAGCTATACATCAGCGCCACAAAACTGCTGCTGATAAGCATGAACAGCATGGTGGCCAGCGGTTTACTAAGGAAATAAAGCGCGGTTCCGGTGAGGCGCGAAAGTAGCGGCAGCAGCATAAGCAGCAGCGAAACGCTGAGGCTTAGGCAAAGGGCGGCATGTCCGAGTTCAGGTATCATGGCTTGGCAGAATTGGGGTGAATGGGCGCGCCATCGGGCGCTGTGCCATAATGTTGCCAACGCCCCGATTTTTTAAGCGCCTGCACTACTTCTTGCGGCATATAATTTTCATCGTGCTTGGCTAGCAGGCTTTGCGCCTGAAATACATCACCCGTAAGCAAGCCCTCTACCACGCAGCCTTGCCCTTCACGAAACAGTGCAGGTAAAATGCCTCGGTAGCGCACCGTGGTTTCGCGGGTTAAATCGGTGATGATAAATTCGATTTCTCCGGGTTTCACTTGCACGATGCTACCGGTTTTCACTAAGCCTCCTAAGCGAAACACCTGCCCATCACGTAGTGCATTTGCATCGATTTTCTTTGCAAGTTCAGTTGGTGTAACAAAAAATACTAGATTATCACGAAATTGATACAAGGTGGCAGCCAGTGCTGAAGCCATAAAAGCAAGACTCACCGTAATCCAAAGCAAGCGCTGGTGTTTAGCTTTCATGCTCAAGCCGTGATTCCAGTCGCCGTGTTGCACGCATCACTGCGCGACTTTGCAGCCACGCGTAACCAATGGCGGCCACAACCGTTATGCCGCAGAAGAGATAGGCGAGCGTCACGTAACTATCGAGTGGGGTGGGGTTCATTCCTGTGGCACTACCCTCAACGTGCGAAAAAATATAGTGAAAAATGCCGCATATTCGGCAATTTTAATAAAAAACATCCACACGGTTGCCACCGAATGAGCGAATCACTTGCGACGTTGCGCTTGCTCTGGTGCTATACTAGACTGGTGCGTCTAGTGAAACCCCTGTGACATCACGAAGAAGTTAGCTTGAGTGTGACAAAAGAAGATGAAGAAGATTTCTTAGCAACTGCCAAGCCAGCAACCAAGCCAGCGGTAATATCGCTTGGTGCAAAACCGGCAGCAGCAGAGCCTGTATCTGTGCCCGTGAATCCCGCGGTTAGCAGTGTGCCACCGGCCGCGTCGCCTGCGCCACCCTCTAAGCCACCTGAAATTGTCAAGCCAGCGCCGACAGAGGCAGTTGCCCCATTAGCGCCACCACCACCTGTGGCATCGCCAGCGCCACCAGCCGCTGCGGCTGCGCCCGAACCAGCGCCGCCGCCAGCACCATCTGCTGCACCAGAGCCACTTGCGGAAAGTGGCCTCGGTAAAACTGCGCCATCCACCAAACCCATGCGCATTGGTGATAAGCTGACGCAAATGGGGCTGATTTCAAAAGATCAGCTCGAGATTGCGCTACGCGAACAGGCAAAATCCAAGCAGCTGCTTGGGAATATTCTGGTTTCCATGAATTTCATTACCGAGAGCGCGCTCGGTGAAGTGCTGGCAGAATCATCGGGTGCTGAAAAATTTGATGCGCGCTCGACCATGTTGGATACGGCGCTGCTTGAGCAGGTGCCACGCGAAGTCTGTGTGCGCCACAAGGTGATTCCGATTGCGATTGAAAATGGCGCAGTGAAGCTGGCAATGGTGGATATTTATAACGTACTGGCGCTCGATCAGGTGCGCCGACACCTTGATAAAAACGCCAAGATTATCCCGCTTTATGCCACCGATACCGAAGTCAACGAGCTGATTGAGCGCTATTACAATTATGACCTTTCGATCGATGGCATTTTGCGTGAAATTGAAACGGGGATCCGTGAAAAAACCCAGCTCGATGGCCGTGAAGAAGGATATGTCAACCCCACGGTGCGCCTCATGAACGCGCTGCTGGTCGATGCGATTAAGCAAGGTGCATCGGATATTCACTTCGAGCCTGAGGGTACCTTTTTGCGCCTGCGCTACCGTATTGATGGTGCCCTTCAGCAAATTCGCAGCTTCCACCGCGATTATTGGCCCGCGATGTTGGTGCGCATGAAAATTATGTCGGGCATGAACATTGCCGAAACCCGTAATCCGCAAGATGGCCGCATCGGTATGGTGGCGCTGGGTCGTGAAGTGGATTTTCGTGTGGCAACGCAACCGACAGTACACGGCGAAAACGTGGTGCTGCGTATTCTTGATAAATCCAAATCGCTCGTGCCGCTTGAGAAACTGGGTTTCTCGCCGCACAACCTTGAGCTTATCAAGCGCTGCTTAAAGCGCCCCGAGGGCATTGTGATTGTAACGGGCCCCACGGGTTCTGGTAAAACCACCACGCTGTATTCGATTTTAAGTTTCATCAACGAAATCGATGTGAACATTATGACGCTCGAAGATCCGGTAGAATATCAGCTGCCGCTGATCCGCCAATCGAACGTGCGCGAGGGTACGCTTGATTTTACCACCGGTATCAAATCGCTAATGCGCCAAGATCCTGATATTATTTTCGTGGGTGAGGTGCGTGATGAGGAAACCGCGATTATGGCAGTGCGCGCAGCGCTTACCGGCCACCAGGTATTCACTTCGCTACACACCAACGATGCGCTTGGGGCCATCCCCCGACTTGGCGATATTGGGGTGCCTGCGCACTTGCTTTCCGGCTCGTTGATTGCAAGTATCGCGCAGCGTTTGGCGCGCAAGTTATGTGTGGCGTGTAAAAAACCGCGCCCTGCCACCGAAGAAGAATGCCGTATTTTACAAATGGATGCCGCTAAACCACCCACTGTGTATGAAGCCGTGGGCTGTGAAGCCTGTCGTTATAAAGGCTATAAGGGGCGAACCGCGATTGTAGAGGTGCTGCGCATTGATAAAGGCATGGACGAGCTGATTGCAACCCATGCCACCCGAAATCAGATGACGGAA
>JBILFK010000186.1:0-2861 GCA_044351685.1 Rickettsiales bacterium
GTTTGCATGATGCCCACACCGGCAGCCTTGGCACGTGCAATTACGGCAGGCATATCGGCAAATTGCGGGTAATTTAAATGGCAATGGGAATCTACGATTAGCATAATCTAATCTTCTGCTAACGCTTTAAGTTCGTAAAGTAAATCAAGTGCTTGCTTGGCGCTTAGGGCATCAGGCTGAATGGTCGATAGTTTCTCGAGCGCCGGATTTTTTGGCAAAACAGCGTTATTTTGTTCATCTAGTGGCGCCAATAATGGTAAATCGTGATGGATTGCACCCCCCTCGTGCGACGATTCGAATTGATTGAGGAGTTGTTTCGCGCGTGTAATAATGTGTTTCGGCAGCCCCGCCAATGCAGCAACCTGCACCCCATAGGAACGGTTGGCCACCCCTTGCTTGATCTGATGCATGAACACTAATTGCCCCTGATATTCTTTCACGCTTGCATGGTAATTGCGCACCGAGGCGATGGTTTCGGCCATCACCGTAAGTTCGTGATAATGCGTAGCAAATAACGTGCGGCATTGAGTTTGTGTGGCCAAATGCTCCATCACTGCCCAGGCAATGGCCATACCGTCATAGGTTGCGGTGCCACGGCCAATTTCATCGAGCACTACAAAGCTTTGGGCGGTGGCCTGATTGATAATGGCGGCAGTTTCAAGCATTTCGACCATAAAGGTAGAGCGCCCACGCGCCAAATCATCAGCGGCGCCCACGCGGCAAAATAACTTATCGGTGATACCAATGGTGGCCTCGGCCGCAGGCACAAAGCTGCCCATATGCGCCATGAGCACAATGATGGCATTTTGCCGTAAGAACGTGCTTTTACCGCCCATATTGGGGCCAGTGATCAGCCAGTGCAGGCCATGTTCTGGGGTGAGCGTGCAATCATTGGCAATAAATTCCTGATGCGATGCCTGTAATGCGCGTTCAATCACCGGGTGCCGGCCCTGCGAAATAACAGTGAGAGAACTCTCGCTAAGGTTAGGGCGGGTATATGCCCCCTCTTCTGCCAAATGCGCCAATGCAGCCAAGAAATCGAGCAAGGCGCTGGCACGGGCTTTATCAATCAGCTCGGCTTCATGCGCCAGCATTTCGCTGCATAATTCTTCGAAATATTCCAGTTCACGCCGCAAGGCTTTATCGGCAGCTTCACTGATGTTGCGCGCCGTTTCATTGAGTTCGGGCGTGCTATAACGCAATACCCCAGCCAAACTTTGACGATGAATAAACTGATCGGGCACCTTTTTTTCGTGAATCTGGGTGATTTCAATAAAGTAGCCCAGCACATTGTTATGCTTGATTTTGAGGGATGGAATGCCCGTTTCGTTTTTAAGCCGCTGCTCGAGGGCCAGCAAAATGCGTTTTCCTTCATCACGCAAACGTCGCCATTCATCGAGGTCGGCCTTGTAGCCTGCGGCAATAAAACCACCATCACGCGCGAAAACCGGCGCTTCGTTGGCGAGGGCGCGCTGCAATGTATCAAGCACGCTGCTTTGCCCATGCAGCGATTGCACGCTATGGCGCAACATAGGCGGCAACACGCTATGATGTGCAAATAAGGCTTCGCGTAACGCCAAGCAATTCGCCAGCCCCTGACGAATGGAGAGTAAATCGCGTGGCCCGCCGCGCCCCAGCGCAATGCGGCCAATGGCGCGTTCGATATCGGTGGTTTCGCGCAATGTATGGCGCAGTTTTTCACGCAGTGGGTGTGTGTTTTTAAGCCATTCCACGGCATCTAAGCGCGCAGAAATAAGCGCAATATCTCGGCTTGGCGCAGTTAAAAATCGATAAAACAAACGGCCGCCTGCCGCACTTAGCGTTTTATCTATCACCTGCAATAATGCGCCCTTGCGCTCGCCGGTAAGGGTGTGAGTTAATTCTAGGTTGCGTCGGGTGGAAGCATCCATGAATAAATGCGCATCTGGCATTTCAATCGCGGGAATATCTAAACGCGGTAACGCCTGCATTTGGCTGAGCGACACATAATGTAGCAATGCCCCCATTGCGCCCAGCATTTCTGTGGTAAAGTGGCCGATGCCCGCCACATCATGCACCCCAAAATGCTGCTTCATGTTGCGTTCGGCCTTTAGTGCATCAAAGGTGCTGGCGTGCTGCGTGCGTAGCAATGGTTTCCATTCCATAAGCGATTCGGTATTAGCGGCTTCAGTAATCAATATTTCACGCGGCTGTAAGCGCGCCAGTTGCGCATGTAAATGGGTGTAGTCGGCTGTCATTACGCGCCATTCGCCGGTCGAAATATCAAGCCAACTTAATGCGACATCGCTTCCCTTGCTATGCAAGGCAGCCAAATAATGCGTTTCGTTGGGCGCAAGTAAGGCTTCTTCAGTAATAGTGCCGGGGGTTACCAACCGCACCACATCGCGCTTTACAATCGCCTTGTAACCACGCTTTTTAGCTTCTTCGGGTGTTTCCAATTGCTCGCAAATGGCTACGTTATGCCCCGATGCAATAAGGCGTGGTAAATAAATTTCTGCCGCATGGACAGGCACGCCACACATAGGGATTTCCTCGCCTTCATGTTTGCCACGCTTGGTAAGCGCGATATCTAAAATCGATGAAGCGGTATGGGCATCCTCAAAGAACAATTCGTAAAAGTCGCCCATGCGGTAAAAAAGTAGCGCGTTCGGGTAGCGCGATTTGATCTCGAAATATTGCTGCATCGAAGGCGTTGCGGCAGGCTTGGATGAAGGCGTTGTTTTTGCTGCATCGCAGCGCGAATTCGCGCTTTCGTTTTCCAAATCTTTCGTTATGGTGCTTGCCTCTGTCGTAAGGCTCGTGCGGGCGTGCGAAGAATTCATAATCTGTGTGATAGCAAAAGGACACTACCATGACCAGTG
>JBILFK010000048.1:0-9517 GCA_044351685.1 Rickettsiales bacterium
CAGACCAGACTATCGTTGCTGTTACGCTCGATAATGGTGTTAAACACTTTTGGCGAGTGGATCGATTCGCCGTAATGTTGGAACAAATCGAAAATTTCGCCTTCTGAAATGGGCTGCCCTAGGCCGTTACGCGTATTGATCTTGCTGTTTACCAGCGCCACAATATCTTCGAACATGGTGGTTTTACGCCGCCAGCTTTCAACAAATAGCAGTGCTGCTTTTACACCGATCATGAAATCGGCGATCTCCAGATTCGGGAATTTCCAGCTGGCAAAGAACGGAATATCGCTGAGTGCGCGCGTTGCCGTGCGCGACCAGAAATTATCGACCGATTGTTTAACGATGACGTTTTTACTGCTCTGAATATCGGCAAAGCTGATGCTATGCGGGTCTTTATCAAGTTCGTAGGCAACGGCTTCACCGAAAACATTTTTCAGATCTTTATACACCATGTTGGCATACGAAGCGGTGAGGATGCTGCTACCAATACCGAGCGCTAAACCGTAACCCACTTTGCCATAATGTTCACGCGCGGCATCACGTATTTTGTTGATTGAAGTGGTAGTAATTTCACGCCCACCTTTATTTTTATAGGCGTAAGCAAGGGTATTCGCCCCAAGCTCATCCCCCGATATCCGCTTCAGTGCCTTATCAAGCCCTTGCTTCAACGGCGCATTACGCTCTTCGTTGAGCAGTGTGTTGATTTGGTCTTCGTTCATGCCGGCGCGGTAACCCTTCAGCGGGTTTTTGTTGATGACCTCGGTAATATGCTTTTCCGTGCGGTTCACGCTGGCCCAGTCGAGGAATTTATTGACGGGGGTTTTCATCCACTCGGGCGCGTGTTTGTTAAATGCGCTGCCGAGTAAGCCACGGAATACATAGCGTGCAGGCAGTGCAAGCAGGAAGTAGCGGGCAAATTCCGAGGTGGGCGCCAGCGTCGATTCGGTGCTGGCATGCATGGGTTTATAATCGTTTTCACTACGATTTTTGCCAATAGCAGGCGGCTGCGCAGCACCCGTATGCGGCGCGCTCGGCGGCGTGGAAATGGTCACGTCAGCTGTCATAAGCTCTCTATTTTTACCCTCTCATTCTAACATAGTGAGGGTTTGCAAGCATCTGAAGTTGCGTGAAGTTTTTGTGACAGTGCGGGGGCTAAATCCCAGTAAAAACAGTGCCCTTTGCTAGATATTGGGCGCTTAGGGCAAGTGCAATCAGCGTGACCAACACGGCGCTTACCAACCATAAAACCGCTTTTATCATTGGTTTTCCAGTCACTTGGGCGGTGCCTTGGCCTACCCATACGCTCTCCAATGTGCGGCCATAGCGCTGCTGCATGCCGCCTAGCGTGATGCCTAGCGCATAAGCCAGAAATTTATCCGCGAACGCGCCATCCCGCGTGGTCAGTGCCTTTATCAACCCGTGAAAGGGCCGTAACCCTGGCACGCATTGTCCGGCAAGTAGTAGTGGTGGTAACGCCAAACACCATGCGGGAATGGCCACGAGCGCGGCAAGTTTTTCACTTGCCCAGTGAAAGCCGCGCCAATAGGGCACACGCCCATCGAAATGCAGCGCACAAAGTTGCAGCATGCGGTACGCAAACAGCCCAGGCAACGAGGCCAGATACAGCGCCAGCAAGCTGCCGATCAGGTGATGCACCACATGCAACAGGCTAAATTGCAGCGCCATACGGCAATTGCCGTAGCCATCGGTAGTCGAGGCCGAGCCGCCTGCAAGTTGCGTCAGTGGCGCATCGAGCGCCGGCCAGTTCTGGCGGCGCGCATGGGTGGCAGCGATGTATAATGGCCATAAAAATCGCCAGGGCGAAAGCAGTGCAGGAAACACTAACACCAGCAACATATGCTGTGGCAATATGCTGAAACCAAGCAGTGAAAAAGGCGGCAAATGCGCTAGCATCAGCACCACATAGCCAAACATGGACGAAGCAGTAATAAGCAGCGCTGGCACCACAAAGCCACGCGTTGCGCGGGTTTCGATGCCGCGTTCGGGGCGGTTCATTTTTTCACCCAGGCGCGCAACAAAGCGGTGGCACATACGGGTAAGGCGTGGAATGCGCAGCAGCCACGCGAGTGGTTTTCCGGCAATCAGCGCGATGGCCAGCACCAGCACCAGCTGCTCGAGCGTAAGCATGTTACTCGACAAAAATTTCCACGCGCCGGTTGGCGGGTTCCTTGACGCCGTCAGCGGTAGGTACCTGCGGGTCGCTTTCGCCGAAGGCAAAATATTGGATCAGGTTCGGGTCTACCCCCGCTTCAACCAGCGAAGATTGCACAAAACGCGCGCGGCGCTCGGAAAGCGCCAGATTATAAGCATCGCTACCCGCACGGTCGGCATGGCCATTAATCACCACATCCACCTTGCCTGCCGAAAGCACATAGGCAGTTAACTGCTGTAAAATTTCCTGCCCTTGCGGGGCCAGCGCATCGCTATCGAACGGGAAATAGAGAATACTCGAAGTGGTTTCTACCGGCTTTTTCTTAGGCTCTGTTGGTGCATCAGGTAGTTTTTCTGGTGCGGTCATGGCGGTAAGCGCCGCAAAAAAATCATCGCGGCAGGCATCAATGCGTTCGAGTTTCCATTCTTCTTCCTGTTGCTCTACCCAGCAATCATAGGCGGCCATGGCTTGCGCGGCTTCTTTGGGGTGGGCGGCGGCAGCGCCGGCATCCAGCGCTTTTATTAGTTTGCCGCGCGCTTCGGTAAGGGCGGCCATGAAGCTTGGGGCGATACCCCAGTGCTTAGGGTCTTCCGGTAGCACTAGTTTGCCATACGCCACCAGCATGCCTTTATCGGCGAAATACTTGCTGCTCCACCAATCATAATTGGTAAGTTCCTGTTCAGCGTAGGCTTGGTACAGCGTCGCCAGATAGCGATTATACGGGGTTTTGGCGGGCGCAGCATTGCGCAATTCACCCAGCGATGCGGTAGTATCGCACGCCGTAAGCGCCAGAAGCACAGGAAGTAAAAACCGGAAAGAACGCATGTTGCCGAGTAAAATAGGGGTGACGTCTGTTGTTTTTTTAAAGGTTTAGAGGATGATATGCCGCTTGGCAACGCTGTTTGGGAAAAATTGCTTGTCAGTGGGTAACCTATCGGCTAAGCCGCGCGCAAACTTGAACATTACAGGAGTAACCTATGGCTCTCGAGCGCACCTTATCGATTCTGAAACCCGACGCTACCGAGCGTAACCTCACCGGCGCGATCAATGCCGAGTTCGAAAAAGCCGGTTTCCGTATTGTCGCCCAAAAGCGCGTGCATTTAAGCGAAGCGCAAGCCAAGGCATTTTATGCCGTGCATGCCGCCCGCCCGTTCTACGGCGAACTGGTAAGCTACATGATTTCTGGCCCAGTTGTGGTGCAGGTGCTTGAGCGTGACGATGCCGTCGCCAAACACCGCGAACTGATGGGCGCCACCAACCCTGCCAATGCCGCCGAAGGCACCATTCGCAAAATGTTCGCCGAATCGATCGAGCGCAACTCGGTGCATGGTTCCGATTCGCTGGAAAACGCCGCGAATGAAATCAAGTTCTTCTTCAGCGACTGCGAGATTGTTGGGTAGTTTTACATTTTGCTTCGGCCGAGCACGCCCTGTGCTGGCCTTCGCGTAGCTTCGCTAGCTCTAGGCAGACTCGCGACTTATGTCGCTCGACCAACATTTTCCTGTAATGCGACGGCAGTAGCCGGAGCCAGCCATGGACGGCTAGAGGCGGCTCGACGCCGCCCGAAGTTAGTTTTTCAAAAGTTTTTTCAGCGCTTCTGGATAGAGCACATGCTCCAGCGCATGCACGCGTTGTTGCAAGGTTTCCGGTGTGTCGCCCGGTAAAATGGCGCAGCGCGCCCGCGCGATAATTTCGCCTTCATCCACCCCGGCGCTTACCCAGTGGATGGTGCAGCCATGCTCGGTTTCGCCCGCTTCAATGGCGCGCGCGTGGGTGTTCAGGCCCTTGAATTTCGGTAGCAGCGAGGGGTGAATATTCACCATGCGCCCGTGCCATTGTGTCACGAAGCTATCGGTGAGCACGCGCATAAACCCGGCAAGGCACACAAATTCGGTATCGGCGGCGCGCAGCGCGGCATCGAGTGCGGCATCGAATGCATCGCGGCTTGCGTAATCGCGGTGCGAAATCACCTGTGTGGCAATGCCTGCTTCGCTGGCACGCGTAAGCCCATAAGCATCGGGCTTGTTGGAAATCACCAGAGAAATTTCAGCAGGGTAATCAGGGAGTGTTGCCGCATCGATCAGCGCTTGCAGATTGCTGCCACTGCCCGAAATCAGCACCGCAGTGCGGCGCTTAGGCATAGATCACCGGCAAAGCGCCGCGTGCAGTAATTTCACCAACGATGCGCGCATCTTCGCCTGCCTCGCGCAGGCTGGTAAGAATGCTATTGGCAAACGGTGATGCTACCACCAGCATCATGCCAATACCGCAATTGAACGTGCGCAACATTTCGCTGCGCGATACGTTCCCAGCGCTTGCCAGCCACGCGAATACGGGCGGAAATTCGAGCGCCTGATTATCGATGCGCGCAGAAACATTGGCAGGCAACACACGCGGTAAATTTTCGGTGATGCCGCCACCGGTAATATGCGAAAGCGCTTTGATATGCCCGCGCTTCAGCAATGGTAGCAGCGATTTCACATAAATGCGCGTGGGGGTAAGCAAGGCTTCGCCTAAACTGACCGCATCGCTTTCAAACGGTGGTGGTTGAATCAGCGAAGCGCCAGTTTCGGCAATAATGCTGCGCACCAGCGAATAGCCATTGCTATGCACACCGCTCGATGCCAGCCCGATAATCACATCGCCACTGGTTACATCGCTTCTGGGCAGCACATGCCCACGCTCCACGGCGCCAACGGCAAAGCCTGCTAAATCATATTCGCCTTCGGCGTACATACCCGGCATTTCTGCTGTTTCGCCGCCCACTAAGGCGCAGCCCGCCAGTGCACAGCCTTCGGTAATACCGGCAACCACGGCGGCTGCCGCATCGACCGATAATTTGCCCGTGGCAAAATAATCGAGAAAAAATAAGGGTTCAGCGCCTTGCACGATCAGGTCGTTCACGCACATGGCCACCAGATCAATGCCAATCGTATCGTGCACTTCCAGGGTGTGGGCGATTTTTAATTTGGTGCCCACCCCATCGGTGCAGGAAACGAGGATAGGGTCTTTGTAGCCGGCCTCTTTCAGGTCAAACAAGGCGCCAAAACCGCCAATTCCGCCCAGTGTGCCGGCGCGGCGGGTGGCCGCAGCCATCGGCTTGATGCGCGCCACAAGGGCTTCGCCTGCATCGATATCGACACCGGCTTTTTTATATCGTGCATTGTCAGATGGGTTTTGTTCCGCTAGCGTTTTGGTCATGACGTTTCTTACCGCAGGGATTTTCCGTTGGCAAGCTGCTCTGGCACTGTTCGGGTGGCTTATGTATGGCAGCTCTGCGCTCGCCGCGGTCCAGCAAATTACCGTGGTAGGTATCGGCATTGATAAAAAAATCGACATCGCCGAAGCCAAAGCCGTGGATTACGCAAAAAAACGCGCCGTCTATCTGCTGGCAGAAAAATGGAACCTGCCCGATGCCCCAACACGCATTGCCAAACTGCCGCAAAAAATCTTCGATCAATCGGTGCGCGGCACCGAAATAAAACGCCGCGCCAAAAACGGCAACACGCTGTATGTAGAAGTAGTCGTAAGTATTCAGGATATTCCGCTTCGCCGCGCACTCGGTATGGAGATACAGGCCAGCAAAGAAGTCGAGTCGCGTCGCGGTATTTTGGTGATTCCGGTGATGATCGACGAGGATACCGTGCGCGTGTGGGGCGAGGGCAATTTGCTGATAGCCCCGCTAAAGGTTGCCGTGCGCGAAATGGGCAAAGAAGCTGTGATTGTTGCCGCAGGCGACCGCGAAGATCGCTCGCGGATCGATTACGATAACGCCCTCAAGGTCGATTTTAAAACGCTCGAAGTGCTCGCCAAACGCTATGGCGCTGAAGAGATTTTAATGGCGATTGTCACTCCCGGTGCGCCGGGCACCGATACGCCCACCAATATGTTAATGCAGCGCCTGCAACCTGGCGGCTCGCGGCTTGAAGAACTTTCGCTCAAAGCTGCTGCCACGCAAACCGATAGCGAACGCTTTGCCGAAGCTGCCGATGCGATTGCACGCTACGCCACGGTCATCAGCCGATCGGTCGCGGAAGCTGAGCGCGAGGCATGGTCGAAATTTCCTAAATACAATGTGGAAATTACCTTCACCACCATTGCCGAATTTGGCACCATTGAAAACGCGCTGCGCGCTGCGCCCGGCATGAAACGGTTCGAGTTACCCGCCATTTCGCTGCAGCATGTGCAGGGCGTGATGTATGTGGAAGGCGATGTCAGCAAACTACGCAAATATCTTATCAAGCAAGGCATTAAACTCACCGAAGTGGGTGATGTCTGGAAATTATCACTGAGGTAACCATGACCGCCGAAATGTTTTATAAACGCATCTGGACATTAATGCTGGTAGGTTTCACGTTATGGGCATTTTTTGCGTTGCTGGGCGCGCTGCAACCTATTTTACTGCCGTTTCTGGTGGCCATGCTGCTTGCCTATTTGTGCGACCCGCTGGCCGATAGGCTGGAAGTGGCAGGCGCCTCGCGCGTGCTGGCGGCAAGCGTGATTACGCTGAGTGTATTTGCATTACTATTTTCGGTGTTTATGTGGGTAGGTCCGCTGCTTGCCGAACAGCTCGCCGCCTTGCTGCAGCAAGTGCCAAAATTATTTCTGCTGGCGCAGCAATGGGGGCAATCGCACACTAGCTGGCTCAACGAACTGCGCGCGCAGGCACCCCAAGCGATTCCAGCCGATGTAAGTGCACTGATTGGCGATGTTTCACGCAAGGGCATGGAAACGTTTGTGTCGTTGTTGCAGGGCTTGCTAGCTTCTAGTGCAGCATTTTTAAGCATGCTTTCGCTGCTGCTCATTACCCCGCTGGTCACCTTCTATTTGCTGCGCGACTGGGATGCCATGGTGGCCAAGCTCGATACATTTTTGCCTATCAGCTACCGCGATACGATTCGTGCGCAGCTACATATCATCGATGCCACGCTTGCCGGGTATCTGCGCGGGCAAGTGCAGGTGATGTTAATGCTGACGCTCTATTACGGTATTGTGCTGTCGCTGCTTTCTGTGCCCTATGCGCTGATACTTGCGCTGATTACCGGGCTGCTGATTATTATCCCGTATATTGGCACGTTGCTCTCAGTCGCACTGGCACTGGGCATGACCTACACCCACGGTTCGGATATCACGCAGGTCTGGTGGGTGGCTGCGGCGTATGGCATTGGCCAGGTTATCGAAAGCCAGATACTCACCCCCAAAATGATTGGCAAGCAAGTGGGGCTGCACCCGTTATGGGTGTTGTTTGGCTTGCTTGCGGGCGGCGCGTTGTTTGGCTTTGTGGGCGTGTTGCTGGCGGTGCCGGTTACGGCGGTGATTGGGGTGCTGGTGCGCTTTGCCTTCGACCACTACATGCAACAGAATATTCCTGTTACCACGAAGGCATTGTGAGCGCACAATACCCCATACCGCTAGTGCATGGCGCTAGCTATGCTGCGCAAGATTATGTGGTAAGTGACGCGCTTGAAGCCGTGCTTGCACAACTGCGCGGCTATGCCGATTGGTCCGATCCGGTGCGGTTACTGGTGGGCGAAAAAGCCAGCGGTAAAACCCACCTGTTACACGCACTCGCTGCCACCATTCCGGTGGCCTGGATCACCGATGCGATGCTGGCTGAAACCCCCGGCGAGGTGTTGTTGCAGCCCGCCATGCTCAATGTGGTGGAGGCGTGCGATACCACGCCGCATCCGGCGGCGCTCGCGCAATCCATCAATGCAGCGCGCGCCACCCAGCGCGCCTTGCTGCTGACCAGTCGCAGCGTGCCTGCCGCCATGCCGCCACTATTACCCGATTTAGCCTCGCGCTTAAAATCGCTCAGCATCATCGCCTTGCCTGCGCCCGATGAAGCGTTGCTCGCCAGTGTCATGCACAAACAATTCAGCGATCTGCAATGGCGTGTGGCGCCCGAAGTGGTGCAATATGTGGTCACCCGCCTGCCGCGCGAATTTGTGGCATTACAGCACTTCATCGATGCAGCAAATCATCTGGGATTAGCGCGTGGGCGTGCCCTTACCTTGCCTTTGGCGCGCGAGGTGGTATCGTTAGTGGTGTCTGGGGAGCACGATGTTTAAGCAGGAAACCACCAAGCCCAACACCGCGATCGATAAACGCATACGCCTTGCGAAAGTGCGCGTGCTGCTTGCCGATAACGACCCGCGCACCGCCGATTTAGTGCGTCGTGTGCTGTATAATTTTGGTTTCCGCCGCATTGATTTAGCGCGCGATGGCGAAGAGGCACTGTATTTGCTGCGCACCAATCGCTACGAACTCTTGATCACGGAATCACGCTTGCGCTTTATCGAAGGGGTGGCACTGATACGCGCCATTCGCGGCTGGAAGCAAGATGCCAGTATCAAACCTGATATGCCGGTGATTATGCTTACCGCCGCTGCTGAACTCGACGATGTGTACGCCGCGCGCGATGTCGGTGTGAACGAATTTGTGCGCAAGCCATTTACCGCCAAAACACTTTCTGATCGTATTATTCAGGTGATCGATAGCCCACGGGTATTTGTGCGCGCTGGCGATTATGTAGGCCCGTGCCGCAGGCGTAAACAGCCTGCGCCGCCATCGGGCATTGAGCGCCGCAGCCCACCGCCCACCGTGAAAGCGCGCTTGGTAAGCAGCACGGCACCGATATCGATTACGCTCGAGGATCCCAATAAGCCTACCCTCACGCAGGGCAACACCGATATTCGCGATCAACTGGGCAGTGATGTATCTGCTGCCGATATCATCAACGAATTGGTCATCGCCGAGGCGCAAAACCAACTGCAAATGGCTGAGGGCGAATTCATTGTCTGGGCGCGCGACGATATCGCCAAACTCGAAGAAGCCTATCAGGAATTGCTGGGCCGCCCCGATGACCCTACCGCGCATTATCTGCTATTAAGCTCAGCCTACGCGATTAAATCGCAGGCGGGCATTTTTGGCTATGATCTGGGCACCGAAGTGGCAGGCATGCTGGTGCAATACCTGACCGAGCATCAGGAAATGGATAAGCGCCGCTTGGTAGTGGTGCGCAAACACATTGATACGATTGTGGTGCTGTTTACCGAAAAAATCAAAGATGCCGGGCCAGCCATTGCACAAGATTTCGTGAAATCGCTGCACACGTTAATTGAGAAATTAGGGTAAAGAATCACGCTGCTTCGCGCAGCGGAAATTCTAGCCTTGTTAGCATTTCTTTTGGGCAGATTTGTAAAAACGTTTGCTGGCTGTGCGCCCAATCGAGCAGGATATTTTTGGCGTGAATCGAGCCGGTGGTTTCAGCATAGTTTTCTATTTCGCGCTTAAGTTCCGTCTGCCAGTGCGCGTGTGAAACGGGTGCAACTTCCACCGATT
>JBILFK010000187.1:0-2853 GCA_044351685.1 Rickettsiales bacterium
TCAGGTGCGTAGGCTTGGCCTTGAAAATATTCGCCTTATGGAACTCACACTGCTCTTGCTTGGTGTATTGTTTGTTTTGTTACTGCATATCTCTTCGACGGTACTTTCCTACAAAATATCGAAGCAATTATGGCGGTTAATTGATGAAAAAGAACGCATGGACGATGATTTCGAGGATTGATACTTGCAGAATTCAAGAAACGCGCTAGCCTGAAGCGTATAAATCATAAAAAACATGAGGAACAATGAACTATCACTCTGTGTGTGTATTTTGCGGCGCGCAAAATTCTGTCCCTGCCGAACATCTTGAACTGGCGCTAACTTTTGGCCGTGATTTGGCAAAAAATAATCGTAAACTGGTCTATGGCGGCGGCGATTGCGGCTTGATGGGAAAAGTGGCTAATGGCGCTTTGCTGGGCGGCGGCGAGGTGGTTGGGGTTTTTCCGCGATCACTTTCACGAATTGAGGTTGAACATCAAGGTCTTAGCAAAATGTATCTGGTCGACTCCATGCACGAACGTAAGCAGATTATGTATGACCATGCCGATGTGTTTGTGGTACTTCCCGGTGGGTTTGGAACGCTGGATGAAATGTTCGAAGTTATTACCTGGCGGCAAATTGGCGTGCATAAGAAGCCGGTGATTATTCTGAACCATCATGGCTATTGGGATAAGCTTGAAGAGTTGATGGAACACATGATTGAGGTGGGCTTTGCCAAGCACATCACCCGTGAATTCTATGAGTTTGTGAACACTCCCGAAGAGCTTTATGCGCTTTTGCAAATGAAAGCCTAATTGCCCACCTTGTTCATCATACTGTCATAATTCTATGCTAATGTATAAGCATGGCAGAACGCGAACAGTTACGTAATTCAATGGGCGTGCAAGAAGGTTTGGGCTGGGATAAGGCCGAAACGAGCAGCCTTGTGGGCGAACCACACACCTATCGCCCTACCGAAGAATTAGAGCCATATTTGGCTAAAAAAATGCCGCTTCCCAAAGATAGTAGCGGTAAAATCGATTACACCTCAGATGCGGCGCTTAAAGCTGCGCGTTACGACAATACCAAGAAAAATATGGCCTCCAACTTCTGGTTTGAAATGACCGGAATTTTGCGCTGGGTAACCACATTTTCACTAGCCGGGGTTGCGTTATCCGTTGCTAAAGGCTTGGGCATTGGCACCGTAGCCGCCGAAACAGGATTTGCCATTGGCGCTACGGGTGTTGGCTTGCCATTATTAATTGCGGCAGGTGTGGCAACGGTAGGAATCATTGGCTTAGTGTTAGTATCGCAACATTCCAGAAAACTGGCCGTTGAAAAGATGTTCGATAACCATGAATTCAACATGCATCGCCAAGCTGAACTAATTGGTAAATCAGTGGCGCGTGAACAAGAAAACCCCGAACGCGCTTCAGATAAGCGCTGGGTGAATATTGCAGGTACTGCGCGCAATATGCGTGAAAACTGGCAAGATAGCGTGCAAAGCCAGCGCAGTGAAGCTGTTGGCCCTGCTGTTTAACGCACCGTTTTTTAATTTTATCTTTCGATTTCCCACTTTTTTCTATAAAGCTGTGTAACTTTCATCAAGTAACTGGCGTATTTCTTTATGAGCGAGCAATGGAGTGTCTGGATGCGTGCAGCGCAAACGGGCGACAAACAGGCTTATTCGGCTCCGCTTCTGGCAGTGCGGCCATGGCTTAAACGTTATTATACCCGCAGAGTGCATATCGCGCAGGTAGAGGATTTGGTGCAGGAAACATTAATGAGCATTCACGCAAAACGACAAACCTATAACGCCGCCTATCCTTTTGCACCTTGGATGGCAGCGATTGCCCGGCATCGCTGGATTGATCATTTGCGTAAACAATCACGCAATATCGAGATTGAACTCTTCGATACCATCGCTTCCGAAGATGTTTCCGATACCAGTGATTATTTCCGTGATCTTGAAACCATGCTGCAAACCATCCCCACACAACAGGCGCAGATTATTCGTTTAGTGAAAATTGAAGGTCAAAGTATCGAAGAAGCCTCGCAAAACACGGGGCATTCGGTTGCCTCTGTAAAGGTCATGCTACATCGGGGAATGAAGCGTATGATTGAAGCCGCAAAACAAAAGGCCTCATAATGCAGAACGATGTCATTCAACAATTAGTCGATGATTTGCAGCCAAGCGAGCCTATTACATTAGTAGAGCCAACGAAAACTGCAATTTTTGTCGGCTTAATACTGGGCATTTTTGTGGTGTTGTTTTTGGGCTTACGCACAGATTTTGGCCATATGCCAAGTATCATCAAGCCTGCGATATTTATGATGATTGCAGGGTGCACGCTGGCGGTTGGTTTTTATTCTGCCATGCCAAGCCAATCGACTAAACGTGCCAAACTACCGCTTGTGATATTTGGCTCGCTCTGCGCCATATATATTTTGGCACATGGTTTCACGGGGGGCTTGTCGGCAATTCAGCAGGGTATGCAATTACCTTATGGCACCTTTTGCTCCGTGACTATTGGCCTGCTTGGGTTGTTGCCGATGGCGTTATTCTTATTCTGGTTTCAACGCACTGCTTCCTTAAATTCTGCGGTCACTGGCACCTATCTCGGGCTTGCTTCGGGCGCACTTGCCGCTTCGGTATATGCATTCCATTGCAACCTGGATAACGTGTTTTATGTGAGCACTTGGTATGTGCTCCCCATTCTTGGGCATGCACTTATTGGCCGTTTCGTTGGCGCCAAAATTTTGCGTTGGTAGTTAGTAAATTCACCTTGCCAATCAAACGCAAGCTGCCTATCAGGACGCATGCGCTTAGGTTCTTTTAAACCGTTTCTGCTTTGGCTTGTCGCGTTGCTGGTT
>JBILFK010000188.1:0-2844 GCA_044351685.1 Rickettsiales bacterium
TGCATATTTTAAATCATTCTAACAATTAACATCAGGAGCCAGAATGATGATGTGATACGTTATCTGATGTTTTAGATGAAGCTCACCTTCTGCACAAACTTTAGGCAACTTCTCGTGCATCACTTGAGGTGATTTCCCCCCCCCGTTCGGCATAAATCGATTTTCCTGCCGTTTTCCGATGCGCGGTGGTTGAGCCATCTATTTACCTCATCTTGTCCCCAAATCCCTTTGGGAAGGCGTTTATGGGCATCGTTGGCGCACGATGTTCCATGATGCACGGGTGCGCATGCATCCCCTGTTTTCAGAAATCTATCGTCAGAACGCATCGCCCAATCACCCACCGCGATCAGCACCACTTGCCGTCATGTATCCAGATAATCCTTTTCTAGTGGTGTCCACCGGCTTCGAACTGGTCGTTGTGTTTTAGCGCAGGTTTGCTATAGCACGCGTGAAGTGCGTGCGGTAAAACCACTTTCTGCCTTCGCATGTATCAATCTTTTTCATCATTTTTACGGAGTTTTTTATGCGTTTTTCTCTGCTCGCATTTGCGATCACCACCAGCCTTGCAACCGCTGCTATTGCAGAAGCCACCTCGCCATTTGGCGCACCCTCTGCACCGCTAAGCGCTGCAGAACAAGCCGCCATAAAAAACGAAGCCGAAACACTGCGTAAGGCGCGTGCAAAAGCCGCCGCCAAAGCGCAAGCTAAACGCGATGCGGCGATTGCTGCTGAAGCTGCGAATGCTGCCCCAGCCAGCTATGCGCCCACCACGCCCGTAGCTGCAGCAGAAGCCCCCATCGGTGCCGCACCAGCCGCAGCGCCTGTAGCACCAACGGCAGCCGGCAATGCCCCTGCGGCGATTACCGCACCAGTGGCAACGCCCCCAGCAGGTAAAGTTTCTGCAGGTGTGGGCACCGTGCGCCCTGCTGCGCCCGTCGTAAACGAAAACGCCGATATCGCACCCATCGTGCCAAAATCGGCACCTGCAGCAGCACCGGTTGCGCCAACTGCCAACTAGTTCTCACACGGGAAACGGAAAAGGCCGCCCAGCATGGCATCATGCGGCGGCCTTTTTTCTTGCTGCGCTGCAGCGGTATTTTTCTCTAGGTTCTTAATCTTCTCTTAGGGTTTTGCGGGTAAGGCTTAATGAATAGCCTAAAATACCAGTGAATTGTGATGCGATTTTTTCCTAAACGAAGGCCAGTGGTCAGTGCTCCTGAAGCTTCCCAACAGCACGTGGAAGCCTCTGAAAGCACTGAAGAATCTGGCATGCAGCATACCACCGCCGAAGAAATTGGCGTCAGCAATGCCGTGTTTCGTCGTGCCCATACGCTCACCGATTTTTGTGTCATGGCCTATCCGGGCGGCAAAGATTTTGGTGACTTTACAACACATTTTTCTACCCGAAAAGAATTCGGCCCTAATACACAAACCGCATACAATGCTGATTGTGCGCGGCTTGAAGCAGATTTTGCTAACCTCAATCGAACGCAAGCTGCTGCTACACCAAAATTTCATGCAAAAATTTTTCGGGCAGATAAACAACAGGCTGTCGTTTTTTATAATGATAAAGAGATCATCGTTGCGTTCGAAGGTTCCGATTTGCTGGAGCCCAAACACTGGATTCGCAACCTATTCCAATCCTCCATACTCCTACAAAAATATTGCTTTGCACCCGAAATCACCGATATCAAAAAACGCGAGACCTCGCCCGAGCTTGCCGCACTAGCCGAAAAACTCTCGGCAAGCAATGGCACCCCGGCAGCGGAAATAAAAGCTTCGCTGGTAAAAGCCAAAGTGCATGGTGGCTGGTGGGGGGCATTGAACCAGAAACTATTATTCGCTCCAGAAGGCACGAATACCCCACCGAATGCGACCTTATGGTCGGCCACCGAAGCATTCGTTGCGCAGCTGAAAACTGAAACCCCAGAACGCAAACTGACTTTTACCGGGCATTCTTCCGGTGGCGCACTTTCCATGATCGCCGCCGCCCGCTGGATGGAAAATCACGGGCCAATCGATGAATTTTATAGCTTTGGCCAGCCGCGTGTTGGGAACGTGGATTTCCGAAAATCACTGTATGCACTCACAGAAAAGCCAGCCATGCCGCCTATCTACCGGTTTGAAATGCTAGGCGACCCTATCCCCAGCCTACCGCCACTGCGGCAACAACATTATGTGCATTGCGGCAACTGGGTTTGCCTCACACATTATGGCACGCTGGCGGGTGTTATCGACCACGATAAAAGCATTATCACCGCTGCCGAAGCGTCGCGCGCAACCGATGTACCGATGAATTCCTATTCTTATGTTCGGCGCGGCGCGCGCCTTAGCACCGAGGCGGGCGAAGAGGATCCGCTAGGGCTCGATGCCGTCCCCGCCCAGCAAACGGAAGCATCGATTGCCGAAGTCGAAGCCAAGTACGATCGCTTTATCCGCGTCAATGGCAATCAGGGTGCCGAGCTAAACAGCCGCTATGGTGGTGCGCATGTTGAACAGGATTGGGTGTTTTCCAGTATCTTCAAAACCATTCTCGATCTGGGGGCGCATCTCACCGGCCAAAGCGCCAAAATGCATGGGCTGGCAACCATGAAGTCAGCACTGGGCAAACAATTGCGCATGCAAGAATTACAAGCGATGCATGGCGGCTTTATCGGGCATTTAGAGTTAAGCCGCATGCTGGGCGAGCTTCTGAGCAAACTGGAACAGCCGCCAGCGAATGCCATCGAAGGGTTGCAGGAAAAGCATGCGCAGCTGGAACAAGATATCCAACGCTTCATGGAGGCCAGCACCCACGTGCCCGATAGCCCTCAGCCGCCCCCAGCATTATTGGGTGCAGCAACA
>JBILFK010000049.1:0-9416 GCA_044351685.1 Rickettsiales bacterium
GGCGCGCTGACCGACGATTTACCCACCACCACTCAGGCCGCGCGCGAAATTACCCAGCGTAAGCCGCTTTATTTAGCGATGCTGTGCCATGATCTAGCCAAAGGCATGGGCGGCGGGCATGCGCAAAAAGGCCTGAGCGTTACCGAATCGATTGCGCGGCATTTAGGTTTAACGCCGGAAGAAGGCGCGCTTGCCGGCTGGCTGGTTTCGGAACATTTATTGCTTTCGGAAATTGCCTTTAAGCGCGATATCGCTGATGCGCATTTAATTGCTACGTTGGTTGCGCGCATTCAATCGCCTGAACGTTTGCGGCTGCTGCTGATGTTAACAGTGGCCGATATTCGTGCGGTGGGCCCAAAAATATGGAATAACTGGAAGGCTTCGCTGCTGCGTCAGCTGTATTTGCGTATTCTGGCGGGCATGGGCGTGCAAATGCATGCGGCAACAGCCGATGCAGCTGCAAGCGATACGGAAGCATGGGTTGCACGGTTTCGTGAAACAGATGCACCCGCATTGTTTCATGTGCACACCGATGCGGCGCGTGCCATTACCGAAGTGACCTGTGTGATGGCATACCGCGCCGATTATTTGCGGTTGCTGGCGGGCATTATGGCGTGGGTTGGCGCGAGCATTGTTTCGGCCAAAACTACGCTCACTTCATCATTGGCAGATAGCATGGTGATTGCCACACTTGGCATTCAGGATATGCGCGCGCAGGCATTCTGCGAACCCGAAAGGCTCGCGCAGTTGCCCGAATTATTGCAGGCGGCCATGCAGGGAAATGTGACATTTGCCCGAGAACTGACACGGCGCGGGCGCATTGCCAGCAGTGAACGCCGCGTGCAAATTCTGCCGGAAGTATTTTTTGATAACAGTGTCAGCCAGCATACCACCGTGATTGAAGTGAACGCCGAAGATCGTACCGCCCTGCTGCACGATATTCTGGCGACGCTTGGTATGCTGAATTTACAGGTGGTGAGCGCACATATTGCGACCTACGGTCAGAAAGCGGTGGACGTTTTTTATGTAAAAGATATGTATGGGCTTCGCATTGAACATCGCGTAAAACAGCAGCAGATTCGGGAAGGGTTGTTAACCATGCTAGATCCACACCGCCTTAGTTACAGTATCTAAATGGGGCTGCTTAAAGTGATATGGCCGGCACTGGTGCCGCTTATGGGCTACCTGCTCTATGTGGCGTGGCGGGCGCATAAACGCGCGCACGGGCAGGAAATGCCGCCGCTGCGCAAAGCCGGATTTTTAAGTGTGGTAGCAAGTTTGCTGCTGGCGATTGGCTGTTTTGTGGTGCTGGGGGCAAACCAACAGCCGCATCAGGTGCGCCACTATGAACCCACGCATCTGAACGATGACGGAACTCTGCAACCCGCGAGGATGCCATGAGCCAGTATCCTGTGCCGAGTTGGCTAAAGGCCGATGTGATGGCATCGCTGTTTGCAGCGGTGCGTGAGCATGGCGGCGAAATGCGGCTGGTGGGCGGTGTGGTGCGCGAGCTGGTGCGCGGCGAATTAAGCGATGCCTGGCCACGCGACATTGATGCCGCTACCACCTTGCCACCCGAAACCATGATGATGATTGCTGCAAACCTTGGCATTAAGGCGATTCCTACGGGCATTGCGCATGGCACAATAACACTGGTGATTGCGCCCACGAAACTGGAAGTGACCACACTGCGCCGCGATATTGCCACCGATGGAAGGCACGCCACCGTGGCCTATACGGATCGCTTTGAAGAAGATGCCTCGCGCCGCGATTTCACCATGAATGCACTGTACCTTGCGCAAGATGGCACGGTGAGTGATTTTTATCATGGCATTGAAGCGGCCAAAGCCGGAGAAGTGAATTTTATCGGCGATGCTGGGCAACGCATTCGTGAAGATGGGTTGCGTATCTTGCGCTATTTCCGCTTTTTGGCCACGCATGGCAGTGGCAAAGTCAGCGAAGCCGCCATTGCTGCTTGCCGCGACAATATTGCGATGCTTGCCCATCTTTCGGGCGAACGCATTCAGCAGGAAATGGCCAAATTGCTGGCCGCAAAAAACCCGCACCCAGCGATTGAGCAGATGGAAGCGTGCGGTGTGTTACCCGCCATTGTGCAGGGTAATACCAACCTTGCTGCGCATGGCCGCCTGATGGCGCTTGAGGCGCAATATAACGCACTGATTCACCCGTGGCTGCGCTTAAGCGTGCTGCTTTCAGAACGCACACTTGAGGCGTTGGAGATTACGCTGATGCGTTGGCGCGCAAGCAACGATATCAAACAAATCATGATGTCGTTGGCAAAGGCCGAGCCCCTGCGCGCCGATAGCGCCGAGGCCGACCATAAAAAAGTGATTCGCGAACATGGTGCTGCGTATTTTCGGTTGCTGTTATTGCGCAGTGCCGCACTTGCCACGATGCCTTGGGATCTGCGTTCACCTTTCGATGCGGCAAGCCAATGGCAACCGCCCCAGTTTCCGGTGAAGGGTGTGGATGTGATTGCCTACGGTGTGCCGCAAGGCGAAAAAGTAGGCGAGCAATTACGCAAGCTCGAAGAAATCTGGGAGAAAAGCGATTACAGCTTAGAAAAACCGGATTTATTGAAAAAAATAAAAGATGGCGGCAGTGGCCCTAGTCGCTAAACGCTGGTGCCACCCACGGTGATGGCCGAAATTTTTAACGATGGCTGACCAACCCCCACCGGCACGCTTTGCCCGGCTTTGCCGCACGTGCCCACGCCCGGATCAAGGCAGGTATCGTTGCCCACCATGCTGATTTTTTGCATAATATCGGGGCCAGAACCAATGAGTGTTGCGCCCTTGAGTGGGGCGCCGACTTTGCCATTTTCCACTAAATACGCTTCGGTGGCATTGAACACGAATTTGCCAGACGTAATATCGACCTGCCCGCCACCCAGATACGGAATGTAAATGCCACGCGGCATGCTCTCGATCATTTCCTGCTGCGTATAGCTGCCATTTAACATGCTGGTATTGGTCATGCGCGGCATGGGAAGATATTCGTAGCTTTCGCGCCGCCCGTTGCCGGTGGCTTTGGTGTTCATGAGGCGTGCGTTCATGCGGTCTTGCATATAGCCTTTTAAGATACCGTCTTCGATAAGCACATTTTGTGCGGTGGGCGTGCCTTCATCGTCGATGCTCAGTGAGCCGCGCCTATCAGGCAGGGTGCCATCATCGATGACGGTGACGCCTTTGGCGGCGACGCGCTCGCCGATGCGGCCTGAAAAGGTGCTGGAGCCTTTACGGTTAAAATCGCCCTCGAGCCCATGCCCTACGGCTTCGTGCAGCAGCACGCCGCACCAGCCGGGGCCAAGCACCACCGGCAATTCGCCCGCCGGTGCGGGGATCGATTCCATATTCACACGCGCTTGCCGCAGGGCTTCATCGGCCTGCGATTTCCAGCGTGATTCGTGCAGTAGGGCTTCATATAAGTAACGCCCGCCCGAGCCAGAACTTCCGGCTTCCATGCGGCCATCTTTTTGCAGCACCACCTGAATCGAAAGCCGCACCAATGGGCGGTAATCGGTGGCTTCGCTGCCATCACCGCGCAGAATATGCACCGCCTGCCAGCTGCCAGCCAATGTGGCGCTTACCTGCGCTACCTGCGGGTCGGCAGCACGCAGATAGGCATCAATCGATTGCAGTAATGCCAGTTTTTGCGAAAACGCTACCGCATCGAGCGGGCTTGCCGAGGTATAAAGCGGTAAATTACGGCCAAAAGCCGGAATGGGGGCGCTTACCATGCCAGAAGCAGGCGAGGCGACAGCCGCACTGACAGTGCCAGCCGCACGTTTTAATGCGGCGTGTGAAAGCTCGGCGCTATGGCCGTAGGCAGCCATTTCGCCCTGCACCATGCGCAGCCCAAAGCCGCGCGAGACATCTTGGCTGGCTTGTTTTAGCTTGCCATCATCGAAGACATAGCTTTCCGATGCGCGGTATTCGAGAAATAATTCGCCATCTTCGCCGCCAGCCAGGGCATCGGCGACCAACCGCTGCGTTGCGCGGTGATCGAGCGCATCGGCGTTAAAAAAGAGATCGTGGGTGGTTGCGTGCGCCATGCGTGATGATTTTCCTACGGTTATATTACACTAATGTGGGGATGGCGAAACTAAAAGTCAATTCACTTGCCACGAAGCCGAAGATTCGCTACGCCGCAAACAGAGTATCAGACACAGGAACCATTATGCGTAATATCCTACGTACCGTTATTTGTTTAAGCCTGCTGGCGCTGTTTTTTGCCATGCCGCTTGCTACGCACGCTGAAGATGCCGCAGCAAAACCAGCTGCGACCACCGAGGAAGCGGCCCCCGCTACCGATGCAGCAGAGGCCGTGCCTGCCACCTCGCCCATTCAATTTAATGCTGAAAATATTCGTGGGCATGCAGTGCCGTGGCAGCTTGGCTACCAAGACGCCGCCACCCCGGTGATGGAGCAGTTCCACTGGTTCCATAACTATCTGCTTTGGATTATCAGCGCGATTTCGGTGTTTGTGCTTGGATTGCTGGTGTATATCGTGGTGCGCTTCAACCGCAAAAGCAATCCGGTTCCCGCAACCTTTACCCATAATGCAAAAATCGAATTTATTTGGACGGTGATCCCTATCATCATTCTGATTGCGATTGTGGTTCCATCGCTGCGCATTCACTACGACTATTCAGATAGTGAAACCAGCATCAAGAATGCCGACATGACATTAAAGGTCGTGGGCAACCAGTGGTATTGGAACTATGAATACCCCAAAGAAGGCATCAAGTTTGATAGCTACATGAAAAAAGATGCCGATTTACTCCCCGGTGAGCCGCGCTTGCTGGCAGTAGATAACCCCGTGGTGGTGCCCGTAAATACCACCGTACGCGTGCAGGTTACCGGCGCCGATGTGATTCACAGCTGGGCCATGCCCGCCTTCGGCGTGAAGCAAGATACTGTGCCTGGCCGCCTGAACGAAACCTGGTTTAAGGCCACCAAAGAAGGCATTTATTATGGCCAGTGCAGCGAGCTTTGCGGCAAATACCACGGCTTCATGCCGATTGAAGTGCATGTGGTTTCTAAGAAACTTTATAAGCAATGGGTTGCTTACGCTAAAACCAAATTCGCAGCCGATGATTCGCATCAGGTTGCCGGTGTCAATTAAGGAGATTCTTCATGGCTAACGCGCACGCACATGCTGACGACCACCACGACCATGCGCCGGGCTTTTTTACCCGCTGGTTCTGTTCTACCAACCACAAAGACATTGGTATTCTGTACCTGATTTACGCGGTGATTGCTGGCCTGCTTGGTGCGGCATTCTCGATCGCGCTGCGCGCTGAATTACAATATCCTGGTGACCAGATTTTCAACGGTAATTACCAACTGTATAACGTATTCCTTACCGCGCACGCCTTCCTGATGGTGTTCTTCCTGATTATGCCTGCGCTGATTGGAGGGTTTGGTAACTATTTCGTGCCACTGATGATTGGTGCGCCCGATATGGCATTCCCGCGCATGAATAACATTTCGTTCTGGCTGCTGGTTCCGGCCATGATCCTGCTGATTGCTTCGGCGTTTGTGGGTTCGGGTGAGGCAACCGGTGTTGGCACCGGGTGGACGGTGTATCCGCCGCTTTCGGTGGTCGATGGCTTGCATAAAGGCATGGCGCTCGATATGGCAATTTTTTCGCTGCATTTGGCGGGGATTTCTTCGATTTTGGGTGCAATCAACTTTATTGTGACCATTTTCAATATGCGCGCACCAGGCATGACATTGTTCAAAATGCCGCTATTTGCCTGGGCGATTCTGATTACCGCATTCTTGCTGTTGCTGGCGCTGCCGGTGCTGGGCGGTGCGATTACCATGCTGCTTACTGACCGTAACCTCGGCACCAACTTCTTTAACCCCGCCGGTGGCGGTGATCCGGTATTGTTCCAGCATCTGTTCTGGTTCTTCGGGCATCCGGAAGTGTATGTGTTGATTGTGCCTGCCTTTGGTATTATTTCCGAAGTGGTTTCCACCTTCTCACGTAAGGCGGTATTCGGGTATCTGGGCATGGTCGGCGCGATGGCGTGCATTGGCGTGCTGGGCTTTATTGTGTGGGCGCACCACATGTTTACCGTGGGTCTCGACCGTAATGTGGAAGCCTATTACATGCTGGCAACCATGGTGATTGCAGTGCCCACCGGCATTAAAATCTTCTCGTGGATTGCGACCATGTGGGGTGGATCGATTCGCTTCGATACGCCGATGATCTTTGCGATTGGGTTTATTTTCCTGTTCACTGTCGGCGGCGTTACCGGTGTGGTGCTTGCCAATAACAGTATCGATGTGGCGATGCACGACACCTATTACGTGGTGGCGCACTTCCATTACGCCATGTCGCTTGGCGCGCTGTTTGGCGTATTCACCGCGTTCTATTACTGGATACCGAAAATTTCCGGCTACATGTACAGTGAGTGGATGGGCAAAGTGCATTTCTGGATGTTCTTTATTGGCACCAACCTGACCTTCTTCCCGCAGCATTTCCTTGGTCTTGCTGGTATGCCGCGCCGCATCCCTGATTATCCGGATGTGTATGCTGGTTTCAATTACTGGTCGTCGATTGGTTCATACATCGCGGGTGTGGGGGCTATCTGGTTCCTGATTGTGGTGGTTGAAATGTTTGTGAAAAAACGCAAGGCTGGCAACAATCCATGGGGCGAGGGTGCCAAAACTCTGGAATGGACATTGCCATCCCCACCACCGTTCCACACATTTGAACAACAACCGGTGATTACCGACGTTCCCCATGCCAAGCATTAGTATTGCGCACGGCGCGCCTGCGGCTGTTTCGGCTGCAAGCATCGCCGATTATTTTACCTTGCTGAAGCCGGGGGTGATGTCGCTGGTGGTGTTTACTGGTGCGGTTGGCATGTGGCTGGCGCCTGGGCAGATGCACCCATTGTTACAGCTCATTACGATATTTGCCATTGCGCTGGGTTCGGGTGCGGGTGCCGCACTGAATATGTGGTATGACCGCGATATCGATGCGGTAATGCAGCGCACGCAAAACCGCCCTATTCCGGCGGGCCGTATCGCTGCCGATGATGCGCTGGTGATGGGCATTATGCTGAGCCTGCTTGCTGTTAGTGTGCTTGGGCTTGCCACCAACTGGCTGGCGGCCGCGTGGCTGGCGTTTGCGATTGTTTTTTATGCGGTGATATACACGATGCTGCTGAAGCGCCATACGCCGCAAAATATTGTGATTGGTGGTGCGGCTGGCGCATTCCCTGCAGTAATTGGTTGGGCCGCCATGACAGGGGATGCTTCTGCGGCATTGCCGTGGGTGATGTTTGCGATTGTATTTCTGTGGACACCACCGCATTTCTGGGCGCTGTGTCTGTATCGGCATGGCGATTATGCGAAAGCAAATGTGCCCATGTATCCGGTGGTGCGCGGTATTCCGGCAACCAAACACGCGATTTTCGCCTATAGCATTCTGATGGTTGCCTGCAGCCTGCTGCCATTTATGCTTGGCGATTCGGGAACGCTATATGCGGGCGCGGCGTTACTGCTTGGCGGCTATTTTCTGCTGGCGGCACTGCGCGTGTTGCGCGGCGATGCAACGCGCGATGCGATGCGCCTGTTTGGATTTTCGATTCTTTATCTGTTCGCATTATTTGGTGCATTGGTGGTGGATCATGCCATTCGGTGAGGCACATAGAAGGCAGAAGAAAAAGAATTACGTGCTGCTGGCGATATTGCTTGGCTTTGTGGCGATGTTTGTAACGATCACCATGCTGCGGATGGGTGGCGCTGGTTAATGCAACAACCGGGCAACCGAAAACTCGTGGTTTCGCTTGCCGGAGTGGCGATCGGCATGCTGATGCTGGCCTATGCCAGCGTGCCGCTTTACCGACTTTTTTGTCAAGTAACAGGGTTTGGCGGCACCACACAGGTGGCGGTATCGGCGCCGATTACCATTGCAGACAGGGTGTTCACGGTGCGGTTCAATGCCGATACCGACCCGAACCTGCCTTGGCAATTTACGCCGTTTGAAAAAGAGGTGCGCGTGCATGTGGGCGAAAATCGGTTGATTGCCTACCGCGCTAAAAACCGCACTAATTTCGAAACAAAAGGCAACGCCACCTATAATGTGGTGCCGCATGCGGCAGGTAAATATTTCAACAAAATCCAGTGCTTTTGTTTTCAGGAACAGCGTTTAGGGCCAAACGAGGAAGTGAACATGCCTGTGTCGTTTTTCATCGACCCGGCCATCCTCGACGACCCGGAACTTAAGGATTTACAAAATATCACTTTATCTTACACGTTTTTTAGCTATGAATCGGCCAATCAGTAGGAGTTCGCATGGGCGCTAAAGTTACACATCCGTATCACTTGGTTAATCCAAGCATCTGGCCACTTGTTACATCCTTTTCTTTGTTAGCGATGGTGATTGGTGCAGCGCTTACCTTGCACAAAGAGCCGTTTGGGCACCCTATTATGTTTGCGGGGCTTGGCCTTACCATTCTTTTTTCCATTCTGTGGTGGCGCGATGTGATTAAGGAAGGCGTCCGTGATAGGGCGCACACCCACGAAGTTGCGCGTGGTCTGCGCAGCGGCATGGCGTTGTTCATTGTTTCTGAAATCATGTTTTTCTTTGCCTTCTTCTGGGCATTCTTTGATTCGGCGGCATTCCCGAAATTACCACTAGAAGATGTATGGGCTATTGCTGAAGGCCCATGGCCACCGGAAGGAATTTTTCCCTTCGATCCGTGGGATTTACCCTTCATTAACACGTTGATTCTGCTGCTTTCTGGCAGCACGGTGACTTGGGCGCATTATGCGCTGGTGCACGGCGACACCAAAGGTGTAAAGCAGGGCTTGTGGTGCACGGTGATTCTTGGCGTATTTTTCTCGTTGCTACAGGCCTATGAATATTCGCACGCTGCCTTTGGCCTGAGCGATACGGTGTATGCTTCCACCTTTTATCTGGCTACCGGCTTTCACGGTTTGCACGTGATGATTGGCACGGCGTTTCTGGCCGTCATGTTGCGCCGCGCTTACACGGGTACACTCGAAACCAAGCAGCATCTGGGCTTTGAATTTGCCGCATGGTACTGGCACTTCGTCGATGTGGTGTGGCTGTTCCTTTTCGTATCGATTTACTGGTGGGGTGCAGGCGATGCCGTGCATTAAGCGCGGCGCTGCAGCATGAATGCACCCACCCATTCCACGATTAACATTCCGCATGTGATGCGTGGGCGCTGCCCACGTTGCGGTAATGGCAGCGTGTTTACTGGCGCGCTACGCAGTGTTGATGCCTGTGCAAATTGTGGGTTGAATCTGAAGCAGCAAGATGCAGGCGATGGCCCGGCGTTTTTTGCGATTACCATTGTGGGGTTTATTGTTACCTTGCTGGCGGCGCTCGTTGAACTGCACTTCTCG
>JBILFK010000189.1:0-2821 GCA_044351685.1 Rickettsiales bacterium
GGACGTAGGAATATTGTCAGAAAATATAACCACACATTCCCCTGTGCAACGGGTAGCATATGTAAAATATACGGCCTTTCATCAACGTTTAGCGCATCGCCAGCAAAGCTGGCAGCGGCAGCATCTTCGGTCGCCCCCCGCATATTCCTAAGTTGAATTTTTATTTTTAATTCACGTTTTTACGCGGTGTTTCCGCGTTCAGGAGTATGTTTATGTTGACTCGTTTATGCGCGACTACGGCGCTTTCCGTAGTGATAATGGCACATTTTGCCTTTGCTAAAACCCCCACAGAAATCACGATCTATCCAGATGCCAGCCCCACCACAGTGGGTTCGGGCCTAATGTATGGGCTAGAAAATGCGCATCAAGGCTCACTCACAGGCCCAAGCCTACAGCAGGTGATGCAGGAATTTTCACATAAAGCAGGCGCAGTCGATGTGGTGCCCGCCGAAGAATTTAAAAACACCTACGCGTTAAATTTTGCCGATATGCTAAAAGATGTTCCCGGAGTGCTTACAGGCAAGCGTTGGGGTGAAGAAGTTCGCCTAAGCATTCGTGGATCGGGTATTAGTCGTGGCTTCCATTTGCGCGGCATTCAATTATTTCAGGATGGTGTGCCACTGAACAGCGCCGATGGCGCAGGCGACTTTCAGGAAGTAGATTCGCTTTTTGCGCGTTATCTCGAGGTATTCAAGGGCGGCAATGCGTTACAATATGGCGCCACCACATTAGGGGGTGCCATTAATTTGGTTTCACCCACCGGCATTACAGCACCAAGCGATAACCAGTTGCGCGTTGAATATGGCAGCTACGGCACCGTGCGCACCCATGCAGGGTTTGCAAGGCGTACCGGCAATGTCGATATGTATTCGGCAGTAACAGGGGTGAAATCGCAAGGTTGGCGTGAACATTCCGAACAACTCACGGGCAGACTCAACACCAACGTAGGTATTAAGGTTAATGATGAAACTGAAACGCGATTTTTCCTGACATATAACAACATTAATCAGGAAGTGCCGGGCACTATCTCTCGAAATGCCGCGCTTAATACCCCCAAAAGCGCGCCGGCTGCGAATTTGATTAACGACCATCAGCGCGATATTCGTTCGTTGCGTCTTGCCAACAAAACTACCTGGAAGCTGAGCGATTCGGAACTGCTGGAAATTAGCCCCTACGTGGCGCTGAAAGATTTAAATCACCCAATAAGCGTGTATGTGGATCAGCGTTCAGTAAACTATGGGCTTTCCGGCCGTTATATTGGCGAAGGCGAGCTTGCCAATCATCGCAATCGCCTGATTGCCGGTAGCAATGTGCGCGCGGCCACCACCAGCGCCTTAACTTACACCAACGTGCGAGGTTCGCGAGGGGTGCGCACAGGCGATGCGAATCAGCTGGCGCATAATTACGAAGTGTTTGCCGAGAACCAATGGTATGCCACGCCGGAATTTTCTATCATTGCGGGCGGGCAGGGTGTGCTTGCGCGCCGTGAAAATGAAAATAGACGCGTGCCAGCCAACAGCGACACTACCTATTATCAGGCATTAAGCCCAAAATTTGGTGTGCTGTGGGATGTTGCGCCCGCACAGCAGCTATTTGCCAATGTTAGCAAAAGCTATGAACCACCAACGTTTAGCGAGCTTACGCAAGGCGGTATCGCCAGCAACTTTGCGCTACTTTCAGCGCAAAAAGCCTGGGCAGCAGAAGTAGGAACGCGTGGTTCCGCCGCACGCATTGCTTGGGATGCCACGGTGTTTCATAGCCGCGTACAAAACGAATTGCTGAATTTCGATGTGGGGGCAGGCATACCGGCAGCCACATTCAACGCCAATAAAACCATCCATCAAGGGCTGGAATTGGGGTTAGATGGCGATATCGGCTATCGTTATTTCGACGCAAAAGAAGAAGGCAAGTTACTGTTGCGGCAAACCTATACCTACAGTGATTTCCGCTTCGATGATGATCGCAGATACGGCGATAACCAGATCGCAGGCGTGCCCGAGCATGTATATCGTGCCGAGCTGCAATTTCAGTCGGTGAACGGCTGGAAGGCGGGGCCAAGTGTTGATTACGTGCCGCAAGCGGCCTTCGTAGATTATGCGAATACGCAAAAATCGACCGGTTATGCATTGTGGAACGTAAGCACCAGCTACACCATCACCCCCGGTGTTGAATGGTATGTAGATGCCCGAAATTTAGCGGATAAGCGCTATATTTCAAATTTCAGCACTGTGGTCGATGCACGCACCGCCGCTAACCTCAATGTGTATTACCCGGGCGAGGGGCGCAGTGTATATACAGGGGTTTCTTATCGTTTTTAAGCAAATGCCAAACTGTTTTCATGGTGGTGCGCGTGGCTTTGTGTCACGCGCTCTGCCATGCGACTGGGTGGCTGAATATATTGGCCGATTGGAATCGTTATTTCTTGCCCATTCGGACGCATTTGCAAAAAGAATTTTGTTAAGCCTGATTGTGTGGGCTCGATATGAAAAGTAAGCGCATTCCCTTCAGTTTTCGTGGGATGACAATGAATCATTGTATTGCCATCTTTTGTGAAACCAACCAAATGCGCATCCGCCGCCATAATGGGTTCAAAATGCGTGACCGGATTGCCTGAAGCATCCGTAATGTGCATAGTCACCATATTGGCTTCGCCGGATTTAATGGGGCCGGAATCTAGCACCACATGATACCCACCAGCGAAAGCCTCATTTTGCTGCTGAATAACCGGGGAGGGGGTGTGTAACCCTCTCAATGAAGGCAGTTCGGTTTTGGTATGAAATTCCTGCTTGTTGTCGCATAACGTGTAATCATGCCATGCAGT
>JBILFK010000050.1:0-9371 GCA_044351685.1 Rickettsiales bacterium
TCGGCATCGATACAGCGCAGCACGATATCCGTTTCGTAGAAGATGATTGGGAAAGCCCAACTTTGGGCGCATGGGGGCTTGGTTGGGAAGTCTGGTGCGATGGCATGGAAGTTACGCAATTCACCTATTTCCAACAAGTCGGTGGCATCGAATGCGCGCCGATTTCCGGCGAACTCACCTATGGGCTTGAACGGCTGGCCATGTATATTCAAGGCGTCGAAAACGTCTACGACCTGCAGTGGAATGCGCCCACCGAAACCGCGCCAGAATTTTCCTATGGCTACGTGTTCAAGCAAAACGAAGTCGAGTTCTCGGCATACAACCTCGAACACGCCAGCACCGAACAATTATTCCAGCACTTCAAAGATGCCGAGGCCGAATGCCAGCATCTGCTAGAAAAAAAACTGGCGCTTCCTGCCTATGATCACTGCATCAAGGCCAGCCACCGCTTTAACCTGCTCGATGCGCGCGGGGTGATTGGCGTCACCGAACGTGCATCCTACATCGCCCGCGTGCGCGCATTAGCCAAAGGCTGCTGCGAAGCGTGGGTTGCTACACAAGAGGCCGCATAATGCAACTGACCATGCTCAAAGCCAAACTTCACCGCGCCACCGTCACCGGCAGCGAACTGCACTATGAAGGCTCGATCACGATTGATCCGGCCTTGCTTGAGGCCTCGGGTATTTTACCCTACGAGCAGGTCGATGTGCTCAATGTCAATAACGGTGCGCGCTTTACCACCTACGCCATTAAAGCCAGCAAGCGCGGCAACGGCGATATTGTGGTGAATGGTGCCGCCGCACGCCTGGTGCAAAAAGGCGATCTGGTAATAATCTGTGCCTTTGCAGGGTTTGAAGCCAAAGAAGCCACCAAACACAAGCCGCGCATTGTGCTGCTGAACGCAAAAAACAAAGTCAAATCATCTTAATCAGGGGCGCCGCATGAGTATCGATTACGAAAAACAGCGCGAAAAACAAAATGCCGGCAACCGCTTAGCGGTGGTGGTGCTGATTATGCTGATGCTGCTGATTCCACTCTTTGCATCGATGTAGTCCATGCCGAATTTTTTGCTCGAACTCTGCTCCGAAGAAATCCCCTCACGCATGCACGCCGATGCGCGCGCGCAGCTCGAGCGTTTGTTTAAAACAGGGCTCGAAAAAGCCGGGCTTAGCTACAGCGCTATCCGCACTTTCAGCTCGCCGCGCCACCTGGCCATTCACGTAGCAGGCCTGCCCGAAAAAAGCCCCGATGTCACCGAAGAGATCAAAGGCCCAAAACTAGGAGCACCCGCACAGGCACTCGAAGGTTTCACCAAAAAAACCGGCTTATCCCTCGCGCAATGCGAACAGCGCGTAGTGGGCAAAGATACCCTGTATTTCGCCACTATCACCCGTAAAGGCGAAACCACCTCGGCGCTGCTACAAAACCTATGCCAGCCCGTGCTTACGGATTTTGCGTGGCCAAAATCCATGCGCTGGGGCGCGCATAGCCTGCGCTGGGTGCGTCCGCTGCATCATATCGTGGCACTGCTTGATAGTACCGTGCTGCCTGTTAGCTTTGGCCACCTGAATGCTTCCAACATCACGCTGGGCCACCGCTTCCTTGCGCCTGCAGCAATTACCCTGAAGCACGCCGATGATTATGAAGCCGCGCTCAAGGCCGCCTTTGTCACGGTCGATGCCGATGCGCGTAAAGCCGAAATTAAACAGCAAATCGAAAACATTGCGACCGACAATCACCTCACGCTCGTGGCCGATGAAGGCCTGCTCGAAGAAGTTACCGGCCTTGTCGAATACCCCACCGCCATGTTGGGCACCTTCGAAGATTCCTTCCTCAGCCTACCGCCCGAAGTGCTGATTTCCGAGATGAAACACCACCAGCGCTACTTCGCGCTTTACGGCGCAAACGGCAAGCTCAGCAATAGTTTCATCGCTGTCACCAACATGCAAAACCCCTCGCAAAAAGTGATCGCGGGCAATGCCCGCGTGCTGCGCGCCCGCCTTTCCGATGGCGCGTTTTATTTCAAAACTGACCGCGAAAAACCACTGGCCGATTGGGGCAAGGGGCTGGCCGATGTGGTGTTCCACAATGTAGCCGGCATGATGAACGAGAAAGTTGCGCGCATTGAGTTTATTGCTGAGACGTTAAATAAGTTACTGCCTGAGACTTCAGCGGTTGATGAGTCTAGTCTTATTCTTACCGCTCATTTGTGTAAAGCTGACCTAGTGACAGGTATGGTGGGTGAATTCCCCGATTTACAGGGCATCATGGGGCGCTATTACGCACTCGAACAAGGCATCAGCGCCGATGTCGCCGATGCCATTCGCGATCATTATAAACCTAAAGGCGCTGCCGATAGCGTGGCGGAAACCTCGCTTGCCGCAATCGTCGCCATTGCCGATAAACTCGATTCGATTGTGTCGCTGTTCGCCGCGGGCGAAAAACCCACAGGTTCCAAAGATCCCCTCGCCCTGCGGCGCTCAGCATTGGGTATATTACGAATTTTATTTCATTACCAAATGGATATATCTCTTGAAGTTTTGGTTCGATCCGCAATCAGGATTTATGCGGGCAACAACTACTACCGTGAAACGGCCAAGAGCTTAGAAAAACTAGACTCTATGAAGGGTGAAATCCCTCCTCTTTTTGTTGAGGAAGCGGCAGTAAAGGCCGCAGGAGCGGTAAAGGCATTTGACCCCAAAGAAAGCATGATTCCCGGCTGGGAAAGCGCTGAAGACAAGATTACTGAAGAAGTCATTGAGTTCTTCTGCGACCGACTCAAACAAATGCTGCGCGATGAAGGCTTAGGGCACGACGTGATTGAAGCGGCGCTGGCGATTCAGGAATCAGGTTTCAATCCCGTGGCTATCGCTGCGCGTGCACGCACACTGGCTGCATGGTCATCCACTGCGCAAGGGCGCGAAACCATTGCCGCGATTAAGCGCACACAAAATATTCTGGCCGCCGAAGAGAAAAAGCAAAAAGCGCCGATTGTCATCGACACCAGCAAAAACGCCTCGCTGCAAAAACCAGAAGAACAAAAACTCTGGCAAACAGTGCAACAGGTCAAACACACCAGCGTTGAAAATCTGGAAAAGCTCGCTGCCCCTATAAACGCCTTCTTTGAAGCCTCGCTGGTCACCGAAGAAGGCTTCCGCGATGCGCGCTTAAGCCTGCTTGCCAGCGTGCGCGAATGCGCTAACACCATTGCCGATTTTTCGAAACTGGAAGGTTAATCATGAAGTCTGCCGCTGCAAAAAAAATGCCTGCTGAACAAAAATACGTTTTTACCTTTGGCGATGGTGCAGCCGAAGGCGATGTCAGCATGAAAAACCAGCTGGGCGGCAAAGGCGCGAACCTCGCCGATATGTGCACGCTTGGCCTGCCGGTTCCCCCGGGCTTCACCGTCATCACCGATGTATGCGTGGCCTATTACGAAGCCGAAAAAACATTCCCCGCCGCACTCGAAGCACAGGTTGCCGCTGGCCTCACCTCGATTGAAAAAGCCGTAGGCCGCACATTCGGCGATGCCGCCGACCCATTGCTGGTTTCTGTGCGCTCTGGTGCGCGCGCATCCATGCCCGGCATGATGGATACGATTTTGAATTTAGGGTTGAATGATGCCACCGTCGAAGGCCTCGCCAAAAAAACCGGCAACCCCCGCTTTGCCTACGATTCCTATCGCCGCTTTATTCAAATGTATTCCGATGTGGTGCTCGGTGTCGAGCATCACCATTTCGAAGATCTGCTCGATTTAATGAAAAACGACCGCGATGCCTCGCAAGATACCGACCTGACAGAAGATGATCTGCGTGAGCTTGTGGGGCAATATAAGGCCCGCGTCGAAGAAGAATCCGGCAACCCCTTCCCGCAAGATGTCACCGCCCAATTATGGGGCGCGATTCAAGCCGTATTCGATAGCTGGATGAACCCGCGTGCCATCACCTACCGCAACCTGCACGATATTCCCGAAAGCTGGGGCACGGCCGTGAATGTGCAATCTATGGTGTTTGGCAATATGGGCGAAGATTGCGCCACCGGCGTCGCCTTCACCCGCAACCCATCGACAGGTGAAAAGAAGTTTTACGGCGAGTTTCTGGTGAACGCGCAGGGCGAAGATGTGGTCGCCGGCATTCGCACCCCGCAACCCCTCACCATTGCAGGTAAGGCCGAATCGGGCACGAATCTTCCCAGCATGGAAGAAGTGATGCCCGATGTGTTTGCCGATCTGGTGCGTATCTACCAGAAGCTCGAAGCGCATTACCGCGACATGCAGGATATTGAGTTCACCGTCGAAGACCGCAAACTCTGGATGCTGCAAACGCGCAACGGCAAACGCACCGCCAAAGCCGCACTTAAAATTGCAATTGATATGGTGAACGAAAAACTCATCAGCAAAGAAGAAGCCTTGCTGCGCATTGATCCTGCCTCGCTCGATCAATTGCTGCACCCTACGCTCGACCCGAATGCAAAAAAGCAAATCATCGCCAAAGGCCTGCCTGCTTCGCCGGGTGCGGCTTCGGGCATGGTGGTATTCACCGCCGAAGATGCCGAGGCGCGCGCCAAGAACAAAGAAAAAGTGATTCTCGTGCGCATCGAAACCAGCCCCGAAGATATTCACGGCATGCATGCTGCACAGGGCATTCTCACCGCGCGTGGCGGCATGACATCACACGCCGCCGTGGTCGCACGTGGCATGGGCAAATGCTGTGTTTCTGGCGCGGGCGATATCCGCGTAAATTATGCGCGCAAAGAATTTGTGGCCTCTGGCCTCACCATCCGCGAAGGCGATATTATCACGCTCAACGGCTCCACCGGCGAAGTGATGCTGGGCGAAGTGCCCACCGTGCAACCCAATCTTTCGGGCGATTTCTCTACCATCATGGCCTGGGCCGATGAGGTGCGCGAACTGAAAGTGCGCACCAACGCCGAAACCCCGCTCGATGCCGAAGTGGCGCGCAAATTTGGTGCCGAAGGCATTGGCCTGTGCCGCACCGAGCATATGTTCTTCGATGCCGCACGCATCACCGCCATGCGCGAAATGATCGTGGCCGAAACCACCAAAGCCCGCGAAGCGGCGCTGGCCAAATTGCTGCCCATGCAGCAGGCCGATTTTGAAGCCATTTTCCGCATTATGGATGGCTTGCCGGTGACCATTCGCCTGCTCGATCCACCACTGCACGAATTCCTTCCCCACCGCGAAGAAGAAATGCAGGAAGTGGCCGACAGCGCCGGCATTCCGCTCGATTATGTCAAACACCGCGCCGCACAACTGCACGAATCAAACCCCATGCTGGGGCATCGTGGCTGCCGCTTGGGCATCACCTATCCGGAAATTTATGCCATGCAGGCACGCGCCGTATTTCAGGCCGCAAGCACGGTGGTGCGTGAAGGTAAATCAGTGATTCCAGAAATCATGATTCCGCTGGTGATGACCGATAAAGAACTCTCGGTGCTGCGCCGCCTGATTGATGTGGTTGCCGAAGATGTGGTGCAAAAAGGTGGAGCTAACGTGCCCTATCTGGTGGGCACCATGATTGAACTGCCGCGCGCCGCACTCATGGCAGGCGAGATTGCTCACCATGCCGATTTCTTCAGCTTCGGCACCAACGATTTAACGCAAACCACCCTCGGCATCTCGCGCGATGATGCTTCCGGTTTCATTGAACATTATAAACGCCATGGCATCATCGAGCACGATCCCTTCGTCACGCTCGATCAACAGGCCGTTGGCGAACTCATTCGCACTGCCGCCACACGCGGTAAAGCCACCCGCGCCGATATTAAACTGGGCATTTGTGGCGAACATGGCGGTGATCCGGCCAGCATTGATTTCTGCCACCGTACGGGGCTCAACTATGTTTCATGCTCGCCCTACCGCGTGCCGATTGCGCGATTAGCTGCCGCGCAAACTGCCATTCGCAACCGTAACTAGCATGCGCCGATTGCTGTTTGGAGCGATTGCCTGTTTCGCGATTTTACTATGCGGTATGGTTGGGTTTTTTGCCTACCACAACGATCTTGCGCGCACGCTTTCCAGCAGTGAAGGCTTCACTAAACCTGCGGCCAATGCTGTAAAGCATGCCTATGCCGCATCACAAATTTACCACGCGCTGCGCATGGTGGGATATAGCCCCGATAGCGCCGAAACCATCACGCTGCAGCTTGGCTACGCCAATGAGCATGCCGAGCAGGTAGTAAAAATACACAACCCCGATTCGCTCCGCGAAGCAATGCGCGATCTCTATAATAATCAGGTAGGCATTGTGGTCGCACGCTGGCACGAAAGCACTGGCAGTCAGATGTCTATCTATGCCCTACTATCCGATTTGGCGCGCACCGATGTGCTGATTACCAGTCGCAGCAAAGTGCCTATCGATGCAAGCGAAGAAACAAAAGATACTGAGCCCGTTGCCGAACATGCCGTGCGCTGGTTTGAAACCGCGCGCGCAACGATTAGGCTAGAAACATTGCAGCTGCTGGCGCAATAACTTATCTGCGCCCCATGTAAAGCCTGCGGCGCTGTAACACCAGTTCGCCGCCCGGCCAAATCACATAATCGTCGCGCATCGTGGCCGGAATATTTTTGTTACGCCGCACGCCGATCACATTCGCCAGTATCCCCTGCGATGCCACTTCTCCTGCCTTTGCTTCGCTTGTAGTCGGTGCCGTGAGTAACGATAACTGCCCATCGCTATCGCCGGAAAAATAGGTGGTTTCATCAGGTGCGATGCTGCGCGTCAGCGTACTGCCCGAAACCACCAGCTCTATTTTATGCGCCACCGTGTCAAGGTTGGTTACTTTCATTGCCAGCGCCGGGCTGGTGAATGCGCATAATACTGCAGTTAAAAATATCAGGCGCATCGGATGTTCTCCTTAAATGGTGGGTGATGTGCGGCACATACTCCTATTTCACAATCGCCGCAACTGCCAGTGCGTCCACACGGTCGTTATAGGTATTACCGCTATGCCCCTTCACCCATTTCCACGTGACATGATGGCGCGCACATTCCGCCTCCAGCGCTTGCCATAAATCCACATTCTTTACGGGTTTTTTATCGGCGGTTTTCCAGCCCTTCGCTTTCCACCCCTTAATCCATTCGGTCATGCCTTGCAGCACATATTTGCTATCGGTCACCACGGTCACTTCGCAGGGATGCTTCAACTGTTTCAGCCCTTCAATCACCGCCATCATTTCCATGCGGTTATTGGTGGTCGCAGGCTCGCCGCCTGAAATGGCCTTTTCATGGTCACCAAATAACAGCAATGCCCCCCAGCCCCCCGGGCCCGGGTTGCCACTGCAGGCACCATCGGTATATAGCGTCACTTTTTTCATAGGCCATACTCGCTGGCATCCACCGTGCGGCGGTGAAACTGTAATTTATGCATGTATTCCAGCGGGTCTTTCACACGCACGAGGGCGCCAGCTTGCTGGTTCAGTGCATCGTAGGCGCGCGTTAGCAAAAACCGCAATGCCGCGCCACGGCACAACACCGGAAAGGCCTGTTTTTCTTGCGCACTCAGTGGCCGCAGTGCCTGATAACGCTGTAAAAAAAGTTGCGATTTGGTACGATTAAATTCGCTGCGATGTTCGAAGCACCAGGCATTCACCACAATTGCCAACTCGTAGGCATAGGCATCGTTGCAGGCGAAATAAAAATCGATGATCCCGCTAACGTCATCCCCTTCAAAAAACACATTATCGGGAAAAATATCGGCGTGGATAATCCCCTGCGGCAAGCCGTGCGGCCAATGCTGCTGCAAAAATTCCAGTTCACTACGCACCAGCGCATCCAGCCCATCATACAGCTGGTTCAGCTGCCCTTCCATCGCGCCGTAAAGGCGCTGCCAACCTTGCAGTGTTAGCGCATTTTCACGGGTAAGTATGCACCCCGCCGATGCCTGATGCAACCGCGCCACCGCTTCACCAAGCGAGGCTACATGCGGGTTCTTCGGCAGGCTTCGGCTTTTGCCGTTGAGGAAGGTGACCATGGCCGCTTGCCTGCCTGCCACTTCGCCAAACAACGCGCCATCGGCGCGTGCAATAGGCAGTGGGCACGCAAACCCCTGTGCCGAAAGATATTGCATCAGCCCAAGAAAGAAGGGCAATTCATGCGCCCCCACCCGCTTTTCATACAGCGTCAGAATCACCTTGGTTTCCGTTCCCCGTGCGTCGCGCACCACGCATAAATAATTGGTGTTTTCCACCCCTTCGGCAATACCCACGGCAAACACCAGCTCGCCCAGCCCATAGGTTTCACTCAGCAGGCTGGCGATGGTTTCGTTGGTAAGTTGCGTATAAACGGCCATGTCTAGGCCTTAGCAGCGCCCCCATGGAATTGCGAGCGCTTTACACCGCTAGTAAGCAATCCGAATGCCTGGCTCATTAATGGTGGCAAAGGGGCTACCCGAATGCGCCACCAACAACAAATTGGCACAGCGCGCCGATGCCCACACCAGCGCATACGGCACCCCAACGGCATACATACTGCGCAGCTTCACCGCTTCGTGCGTAGCCGCAGCATCGACCGGTAACGCCTCAAAGCTTTTTAAAAACGCTGTCAGCATTTCTGGGTTCTGTTTGGCTTCTGGGGCTTCTAAAAGTTCTTGTATGGCCAGCACACTAATCGCCGCCTCGCGGTAGCGCGCCATTTCCTTTTGTGCCTGCGCATTGCCCATCAGGTAATCGCGCAGAATGCTGCTATCGAACACCGCTTTCATGGCGCTTCCCCATCGGGCTTGGGTTTATTGGCTGGCGCAAAAAAGAACGATGCCGGCCAGATCGCTTCACCAGCTGCCGTCACTGGCGGCGGTGATTTCTCGGGAGCCGCAGGCGGCTCAGGGCTAACGGCAACTTCCGCAGCTGGCGTAGCGGCATCCGGCGTTACCGGCTCGGGCACCGCGATGGCTGGCGCTGCAGGCGCTGACACCGGTGCCACCTCTTGTAATATTAATGTTGTTTCACCGATGGTTAGCAATTCTTTCGCAATTTCCGTCTGAGCAGCTGTCGCTAATGTACTGGGTGCAGGCAGTGGCTTGCTCCATGCCCCGAAGGCTTCGGCCAGAGCCTTGGCCTGCTGGCGCTCGTGCTCAAGTAGCAGGTTAATTGCGCTTCGTATTAATGCAGCGCGTGAGGTTGCCTGCTTTTCCACAAGCTCATCCAGTGCCTCAACTTGCTCTTCAGGTAGATCGATAATTGTCCGCATACGAAATTTTGATAACACTATCAGTTATCAATGCAAGGTTTTTTGCATGCATAAGTGTTATTTGAATGTATTTGCCATCTCGTTGGAATTAAAACGATGCTGAGGCCGCCTGCATAGACACAGTGCGCCTAGTTTTAAATTTTAATTAACATTATGTTTAAAATA
>JBILFK010000051.1:0-9334 GCA_044351685.1 Rickettsiales bacterium
CGTGGCCGCTGCCGGTGTGCCGGTGGCCATTCATGCGTTTCTTGATGGACGCGATACACCGCCCAAAAGTGCCGAAGCCTACCTTGCCACACTGCAATCGGCGCTGCATACGCATGCCAAAATCGTTACTATCTCTGGTCGCTATTACGCGATGGACCGCGATACACGCTGGGAACGTATCGCCAAAGCCTACACCGCACTAGTAGATACAGATGCACCGAAATATGCTGATGCAATTGCAGCGCTACGCGCCAGCTACGCAGAAAATATCACCGATGAATTTGTGCTGCCGTGCGTGCTTGGCAGCTATGCGGGAATGAAGGATGGCGACGGCGTGCTGATGGCCAATTTTAGAGCCGACCGTGCGCGGCAATTGCTGCACGCACTGGGCGATGCAGATTTTACCGGCTTTACGCGCAGCCGCGTGGTGCAGTTTGCGCATAAACTTGGCATGGTCGAATACAGCGCCGAGCTTTACCCCAGCTACCGCGCATTATTTGGTGCATCGTCGCTTGATGATAATCTGGGCGAGGTAGTAAGTAAGGCGGGGCTTACGCAACTGCGTATCGCCGAAACCGAAAAATATGCGCACGTAACGTTCTTTTTTAGCGGTGGGCGCGAAGCGCCTTATAGCGGCGAAACGCGCATTCTGGTTCCCTCACCGAAGGTGGCTACCTACGATGAAAAACCCGAAATGTCGGCCCATGAAGTCACTGATGCGCTGATTGAAGCCATGCCAAAGCACGATGTGATTATCGTGAATTTTGCCAACACCGATATGGTGGGGCATACCGGCAATATGCCCGCGACCATTGCGGCCATTGAAGCTGTCGATACGTGTTTAGGAAAATTGCTGCACGCCGTGGAAGCCTGTGGCGGCGCCATGTTGATCACCGCCGATCACGGCAATGCCGAACAAATGCACGATGATGCTACCGCGCAGGCGCACACGGCGCACACATGTAATCTGGTGCCACTGATTCTGGTGGATGCCCGCTTTAAGGGCAACCCCATCACTCTGCAACACGGCGCGCTCGCCGATATCGCACCCAGCATGCTGGCGTTGCTTGGCCTGCCGCAACCCGCCGCCATGACAGGGCAATCGCGCATTCCCGCTGCTGTGCAAAGCCATGTGGCGTAGTATGCGACATGGTGTGATGCTTTTTGCGCTATTGTTACTGCTGCCATCGCTGGCGCTGGCCGCGCCCAATGCAGCCGATTTAAAAACCTCGCTGGAATCGTTAAAATCGTCGCAGCAGGAAGCCGCACGGCTCGAGAAAGAACTGCTTGAAACCAACAAGGCGCTGGCCACGTTGCGCACACAAGCCACCCAAAATGCCGGTGCCGTGCAGCAGGCCGAGCGCAATGCCAGCTTCGCCGAAACGCGCTTGGAAAGCACCATTCAGGCGCTCGATAAAGCCCATGCCGAATATGATTTAAAGCGCGATGCCTACGCACATACACTGCGGCATTTGCTGGCGCTTAGGGAATTGCCAGCGACAGCATTTTTTGGCCGCAGCAGCGATGTGCGCACGATGCTGCAGACCGCTTCGGCGATGAAAATGCTGCAGCAAAAATTGGCGCAGCGTACCAAAGAAATTGCCAAAACCATCGCCACATTCGAGGCACTCAAAACCCGCTTAGCCAACGATCGCAGCTATAACAGCGACCGCCAAAAACGGCTGGCCGCGCAAAATACCCTGCTCACGCGCGATCTCGAAGCGCGCCAAAAACTGCAGCAAAAACTCGCCAAAGATCATGCCGAAGCCGAAGCGCGCACCAAACAATTTGCCAAGCAATCGCGCACGCTGCAGGAACTGATTTCCAAACTGGATGCTGCATCGGCTGCCGCACCCGCCAAACCCCCGGCCACCACCACCGCCAAAGGCCAGTGGCAAGCGCCGGTGGCTGGCGGCGTGCTACACCGTTACGGCGAACGCAAAGGCAGCAACGATCGCTATCAGGGCATGGTGTTTGCCGCCCGCCCCGGCGGCAGTGTGATTGCGCCAAGCAGTGGCGAAGTCGCGTTTACTGGCCCCTTCCGCGATTATGGCGCAATGGTGCTGGTGCGCCATACTGGCGGTTATATCTCGCTGATTGCCGGGCTCGCCGATATTCGTGTGGCGCTTGGCCAACGGGTGGGCGCTGGCGAACCTATCGGCAGAATGGGTACAGGCAACTCGCCGACGCTGTATGTTGAACTGCGGCAAGGTGGCAAGCCTATTGACCCAGCCGTATGGTTCGCTAAGCTTAGCAATCATTTGGCTTCCACGCCGTAACACTTCACCACGATAAGGAACTTTATGCGCGCTTCTCTTCTGCCACGAATTTTTGGCGCTTCTCTATTAGTGCTCAGCCTGCATGCGCCCGCACTTGCTGCATCGAACGATGATGAAAGCACCTACGAGCTGCTAAACCTGTTTGGCGATGTGTTCGATAAAGTGCGCAGCGATTATGTGGAGCCGGTGAAAGATAAAAAACTTATCGAGTCGGCGCTTAACGGCATGCTCACTTCGCTTGATCCACATTCGAGCTATTTGAATAAAAAAAGCTTCGAAGAAATGCAGGTGCAAACCAAAGGCGAATTTGGTGGCCTTGGCGTGGAAGTGACGATGGAAAATGGCTTGGTGAAAGTAGTATCACCGATTGATGATACCCCGGCTGCGCGGGCTGGATTGCGCTCGGGCGATTTCATTAGTGAAATTGATGACACCGGCGTGATGGGCCTTACGCTTACACAGGCGGTAGAAAAAATGCGCGGCGAAGTAGACAGCAAGGTAAGGCTCACCGTGCTGCGTGAGGGGATGAAAGAACCCATGCACAAAACGCTGACGCGTGAACTGATTAAAATTCAATCAGTGCGTGCGCGCGCTGAAAAAGATGTAGCCTATATTCGGGTAACCTCGTTTGCCGAAACCACCACGATGAATATGGAAAAAGAATTTAGCCGCCTGAAAAAAGAAATTGGCCCGAAACTGAAAGGTGTGGTGCTCGATTTGCGTAACAACCCCGGCGGCTTGCTCGATCAGGCGATTGAAGTGGCCGATGATTTTCTGGATCGCGGCGAGATCGTTTCTACCCGTTCGCGCAGCCCCATGGATTCCAAGCGTTACGTTGCCCGCGAAGGCGATATCACCGATGGCTTGCCCATGGTGGTGCTGATTAACGAAGGCTCGGCCTCGGCATCAGAAATTGTTGCCGGCGCGCTGAAAGATCACAAACGTGCTGTGGTGCTTGGCGTAAAATCGTTCGGTAAAGGTTCGGTGCAAACCGTCATTCCCGTCGATGGGCACGGCGCCATTCGCCTAACCACCGCGCGCTATTACACCCCTTCGGGCGCCACCATTCAGGCCAAAGGTATTACACCGGATATTGTGGTGCAGCAGGCAAAAGTCGAGCTGGTCGATAACAAAGACATTCAAAATATTTCGGAATCGAAACTGCCGGGCCACTTAAGCAACGATCAGGATAAAGACGCCGAGAAAAAAGCTCTTGATGGCCGCACCGGCGAACTTTCCGCCAAAGATGACTATCAGCTTAGCCGCGCACTCGATTTGATTCGTGCGGTATCGATTTATAAAACCATCTCGAACGTACCTACCTCAGAACCCTTCAGCAAGGAGTAAGCCGTGAAGTTACCCTCGCTTGCTGCATTCACTGCGCGCTTGCCTCGTGGGAATGTGTTATGGGTAATTCTGTGTGTGTTGCTGGGGCTGGGCGCTATTTCCAGTGTGCTAGACTTGATGCACGAACCTGTGCGCGAGCAAGCCCGCGCGGCGGCCGTGGCGCAGCAATTGGTGTTCGATGCCAAAACCGCCACGCTGATTGTTGGCGGCAAACCCTCTGCTGAAGCTGCAAAAGCAAAAGATACACCCCCAACACCCGATACAAGCTTTGACGTTGCCGACGAAGATGATGCCACCGCTTCGGCGAAAGATACGCCGCCTGCAGCAGAAACGCCTGCTAACGCAGATGCGGCAACCGAAAGCGCCGCCACCGCCGAACCCAGCGGCGAACCTGCCGAAACTGCAGGGCAAGGCGAAGCCCTGAACACCACCCCAGCCGCCGCGCTGCGCCCTGTCGCACGTACCGACGAAAGCCTAGTGCCTGCCCCTGCCCCCGAGATCAGCGAGAAATCAGAATTCGGGCCGGTGCCAAAAATCAGTGGCGATAACAGTGCCGCTAAACTTTATGCGCGCCGCTACCACGCCAAAGAAGGCACGATGTCGCTGGCGATTGTGGTCACCGGCTTAGGCTTCTCGCAGGAAGCTTTGGCGATTGCGCTATCGTTGCCGAAAGATATTTCGCTTAGTTTTTCACCCTACGCGCCCACACTTGATAAGCATATTGAAGTCATGCGCGATGGTGGGCACGAAGCCTGGGTGGATATCCCTACACAAACCCCCGATTATCCCGCCACCGACCCCGGCCCGCTTGGGCTGATTGCCAGCCTGCCCGAGCGCGATATGCAAACACGTTTGCTGCGTTTGCTCGCAGTTTCGCCCGGTGTGGTGGGTGGCATTTTTGCGCCGAATGAAACGTTAAGTGAGTTCCCCAGCGCCATAAAACCTATTCTCACTGCATTTGCCGATCGAGGCCTGATGGTGTTGTTTACCGAGCCCGAACGCGCCAGTTCGCTGCCGCCCATTCCGCAAAAACTACGCGCGCGCGTGGTCGATGCGTGGCTGGCATCGAGCCCCAGCCGCGCGTTGGTGAATAGTAAACTTGCCGGGTTGCTTGCCGCTACACAGCAAGATGGCACCTACATTATGGCGCTCGAGGGCACACCGCAAATGTTGCGCCTGCTGAAGGCATGGAGTGAAAAATTACCACCCGTTTCGCCCGTGAAGCTGGTGCCTTTGAGCGCACTGTATGCCAAGCACGCCGAAGTCAAACCCCCACCCAAAAAAGAAGAAGCCCCGAAAGGGCACTAGCATATGAGCGATGCGTTTGCACATTTACCCTATCGTCGTGGTGTCGGGGTGATGCTACTGAATGCGCGCGGCGAAGTGTTTGTGGCGCGCCGTATCGATACGACGGCTGAAGCCTGGCAAATGCCGCAAGGTGGCATTGATGCAGGCGAAGACCCTGAAACAGCAGCCCTACGCGAACTGGAAGAAGAAACCGGCTTGAAACCCGAACATGTGCAAATGCTGGCGCGCGCGCCGGGCTGGCTTACTTATGATCTGCCCGCCGAGCTGGTGCCGGTGCTTTGGAAAGGCAAATATCGCGGGCAAGAGCAAGCATGGTTTGCGCTGCGACTGGTGGCCGATGAACGCGCTATCAATATTGCAACCGAACACCCGGAATTTTCAGAATGGAAATGGTTACCGATGCAGCAGTTGCCAGAAGTGATCGTGCCCTTCAAGCGCGCCATGTATCAGCAAATTGTGCGTGCATTCGAGAGTCTAGTCGCTTGACGCCGCAAGGCGCTATGCGCGAATCATGGTGCTTGCACCACCCGAGGTGAACACTTCAATTAACAGCACATGCGGGATGCGGCCATCGAGAATATGCGCCGCTGTTACGCCGCTACGCAGCGCATTCACGCAGGTTTCAACTTTCGGAATCATGCCGCCGGTAATGGTGCCATCGGCAAGCAGCTCGGCAATTTCCTGCGCATTAATTTCGCTGATGAGTTCTTTTTCCTTGGTGAGAATGCCCGCCACATCGGTGAGCATCATCAGCTTGTGTGCCTTGAGTGCGCTAGCGATAGCACCGGCTGCCGTATCGGCATTGATGTTATAGGTTTCACCGTTCGGGCCCATGCCAATCGGCGCGATCACCGGAATCATGCCGGAAGCGGTGATATTGCGAATGACATCGGCCTTCACTTCGGTAGGTTCGCCAACGAAGCCTAAATCGAGCACGCGCTCGATGTTGGAATCGGGGTCTTTTTTGGTGCGCTGTAATTTTTCGGCGCGCAGCAATTCGCCGTCTTTGCCGGAAATGCCAATCGCCGTGCCGCCAGCCTGGTTAATGGCGGTGACAATTTGTTTATTGATGCTGCCGCTTAATACCATTTCGACAATTTCCACCGTCGCTTCATCCGTCACGCGCAGGCCATCAACAAAGCTCGATTGAATTTTCATGCGCTCGAGCATCGCGCCAATTTGCGGGCCGCCGCCATGCACCACCACCGGATTAATACCAATGGTTTTCAGCATCACGATATCACGCGCAAAAGTTTCCGCCGTGCGGGCATCGCCCATGGCGTGGCCGCCATATTTTATCACGAAGGTATGGCCGGCGAATCGTTGAATATAGGGCAGCGCTTCGCTGACGGTTTTCGCCGTGCGCAGTAACAATTCTTTGGTCTTCAGCGATTTAATTTCCACGGCCTATTCCCCCAGCACAATCTGCGCTGCTTCTAACACTGCGTACTGTAGCTGGTCAATCCCCTCGTGCGTGGTGCTCGAGGTGGCCAGCACATGCGGGTGCGCGGCAGGGTGCTTTTGCAAGGCTTCGGCGCAGCGCTCGCGGGTTATTTCCAGCTCTTCGGCGCCGGTTTTATCGCGCTTGGTTAGCACCAGCTGATACGACACCGCCGCATCATCGAGAATTTTCATCATCTCGGTATCGGGCGGCTTGATGCCGTGGCGAGCATCAATGAGCATAAAAGCACGCGCCAGTTGGCTGCGCCCACGCAGATACGAAAACAACAAGCCCTGCCAGCGGGCAATTTCGTGCTTGGGAGCTTTGGCGTAACCATAACCTGGCACATCGACCAGCATCAGCTGCTGATTCAAATTAAAGAAGTTCACCTGCCGCGTATGGCCGGGGTTCGATGAGGTGCGCGCGAGTGAATTTTGCCCCACAAGCGCATTCAGCATGCTGGATTTCCCCACATTCGAGCGACCAACGAACGCCACTTCTGGCAAGCCTAACGGCGGAATTTGCTCAAGCGTTGCTGCACCCGCCACAAAATCAATTTGTCTGCGGAAAAAGGGAAGCATCAGTTTTTCTTGGCGGTTTTTTTGCGCTCAAGCCTGCGCATGATAAAGCCTTGTTGCAGCACCGAAAGCGTATTGTTCCATGCCCAATAAATTACCAATCCCGCCGGGAACCCTGCAAATAGGAACAGGAAAATAAACGGCATCCACTGAATCATGGTGGCCTGCACTGGGTCTGTCGGTTTAGGGTTCAGCCGCTGCTGCAACACCATGGTGGCGCACATAATGCACGGCCACACGCCGATCATTAAAAATCCTGGAACCGCATAGGGCAACAGGCCAAACAGGTTGAAAATCGAGGTAGGGTCGGCCACCGATAAATCCTGAATCCAGCCAAAGAAGGGGGAATGCCGCATTTCGATGGTGACGAACAGCACCTTATACAGCGCAAAAAACACTGGAATCTGCAGCAGAATCGGCACGCAGCCCGAGGCTGGGTTCACCTTCTCGCGCTTGTAGAGTGCAATCATTTCTTGGTTCAGCTTCATGCGGTCGTCTTTGTATTTTTCCTGCATCTCTTTCATTTTTGGCATCAGCAATTTCATCTGGCTCATCGAGGTGTAAGATTTATTCGCCAGCGGAAACATGAGCAATTTGATGCACACGGTGAGCAGCAAAATAGCGATGCCGAAATTGCCGACAAGGCTGTAAAACCAGCTGAGCACATGGAACATCGGCTTGGTGAGGAAGTATAACATGCCAAAATCGACCGCGCGGTCGAACAGCGGAATGTTCAGCTTGGCGCTGTAATCATCGAGCAGTTTCACTTCTTTGGCGCCGGCATAAAAATGCATGCTCGATACCGCCGTTTTGCCTTGCGCAGCGGTCACGCTATCGCCGCGCATATCGACCTGATAGGCATCGCGGCCATGCCGCGTTAAGTGCCTGAACCCAGCATCGATGCTGCTGTTATCGGGGATAATGGCGGTTAGCCAGTATTTATCGGTCACGCCTATCCAGCCATTGCTTGCCGATTGTTTGACATCGCCATCTTCGCGCAAGTTTTGGTAGCTTAATTCTTTCAGCTCTTGGCCGAACACACCAAGTGGCCCTTCGTGCAGAATAGCGAAATGCTCGCTGCTATCATCGGTGGTACGGTGAATGAGGCCGTACGGGTAAAACTCGACATCGCCTGGCGAATCGTTTTTCACGCTTAGTTTCACGGTGAACATATAGTTTTTATCGAGCGCGATACGTTTAATGAACGTCAGCCCCTGCCCGTTTTCCCATGTCAGGGTTACTGGGGTTTCTGGCGTGAGCGTATCGCCGTCAGCTTGCCAGATGGTGGTTGGGGTTGGCATGGTAATGGTTTCATCCGAAGCCAGCATGCCAAACTCGGCAAAATACGGGTCACTCTTGCCGCCATCGGCAGCAAGCAGGCGCACTTCAGGCGAATTTTTATCGAGCGTTTCGCGGTAGCCAGCGAGCTGCAAATCGTCGAAGCGACCACCGCGCAGGCTGATGCTGCCATCGAGGCGCGGGCTGCGAATGGTAATGCGTGGTGCACGCACTGCGGGTGCATTGGCCTTGGTTTTGCCTGCATGCGTTTGCACCACCGGTTTTTTCGCCTGCTCGGCTTTCTGTGCTTGCAGCTGTTGCTTCTGCGCCTGCATTTGCGCCATGCGCGGCGCCTGATAAAAATACTGCCAGCCTGCCATAATGGCTGTGGCCAGCACTACAGCAGCGATCAGGTTGCGGGTATCGGGGCGCGGAGTATTCGGGTGATGCATGGGTATGGTTTTCTTTGGTTATGGTACAGGGTCAACGCCGTGGCCACCAAACGGGTGGCATCGGGCGAGGCGTTTTAGGGCAAGCCAGCCGCCTCTGCAAGCGCCATGTTTTGCAAGCGCCTCGCGGGCATAATGCGAACAGCTGGGGGTAAACCGACATGCAGGCGGATTAAAGGGCGATACCAGCAGCTGATAGCCCCGTATCATGCCCAGCAACAGCCGTAAGACCAGCGTGCTCATGCTAACCGGCTCAGGCAGTGGGTAAATTGGCGCAGCAGCTCGGCAAACTCGATGCTGGCGGCTTCTTTGCGGGCAATAATCACATAATCGTGGCCGGGGGCGGCATGTGCCGGGAAAATTTCGCGCACACAGTGGCGCAGGCGGCGTTTAATTTTATTCCGCGCGACCGCATTGCCGCAATGCTTGCTTACCGTGAGCCCCACCCGGATAGCGACGCTATCGTTTGCAATGCATTGCACGCTAAGGCAATTGGCATGTTGCTTGCGGCCACGCTTGGCGCGCAAAAAGTCTGCCCGTTGTAACAGTGTTTGGATAGCAAGGGATTCAGGGCGCTCGATCAACGCGCAAGGCTTTATGCGCTAAGCGACTTACGGCCTTTTGCACGACGCGAGGCCAGCACACGGCGGCCAC
>JBILFK010000003.1:0-24604 GCA_044351685.1 Rickettsiales bacterium
AAGCTTCGCGTCGTGCCGGAAGATAAAAAAACTTCGGCACAGCGGCTAGTGCAGCGTGCATTATCACTTATTTCCTATGATGGGTTGAATCCGGTTTCAATAGCTGGCGTGAACCCGGCGCAGGTTTACAAAGATTTAGGACTTACCGACCCTGACATTCAAGCAGAAATGGCACCGATTTCGATGTCTAGTGACCGCCTGGAAAATTTGAAATGCGATAAGGATGGTAATATTGTTTTAAGGCCAAAAAATGCTGATGAGAAACCGGATTTCTTTCGCTTCAATCTCTACAAAGATGGCAAACGAAGAATTTTATTCCATGTCTATCAACCGTTTGCCGGCCCAAATGATACGCTGAACCACGAAGACAGGCCGCACGAACATTATGGTAAATCCGGCAGTTTGGTTCTTAGTGGATGTCTTGTTAACCAGCACACGGAGGCAACGCCGTGCGATAAAGCACAGGCTGATTATGGTGTGTACCGTAATTACCGTTTAGACCCTAAGCAGGATCCACGTATCGAATTGCGTGGCGTACGCCAGTTTTATGGTAAGCTATCACTCAAGACCAGCCGTGCCTATAAAGCTGGGCAACATTACTTTTTACCCGCACCACCGGATTTAGAAAATTTAGACCCAGCAAAACTCTCTGAGCACGAAAAGCTCAGCATGCACCGCGTGGCAGCGATGCCACTCACAGCCACACTATTTACACAAGAATTTTCGCCTGAGCGAAATCATCTGACAACTTTCCCTTTAGACTTTCCCGAAAAAGTGCAGCAGCGTCGGGCAACTGACGATGAACTAGAAATGTATCCTCTTGATAAAGCCCATGAGTTGCTGATGCGGATGGATAAGCAAATCACCCAATCACTTGCTGAAGTTCGCAAGCCAGATACAATTATTGACCGGGCCGAGCGGACACACGATACAGAAATGAGCCAGCTAATTGCAAGAAGGCTAAAACAGCCTGTGGTGGCAGAAGCTCGGAGTTCGTGATGTCGGGCTGGACGGCCAAACTTTTTAAACAAAATCAGCGCGTTTACTACGTGCAGCATAAGCCAAAGGGCGGCGATGCCTGTTATTTTTTTCTGCTGCTACATGCGCAAAAGGAAACCGAATTTCTGCATGCCATCAAACATAAGCCGGTCTTTGATTTAAGAGATTACGGCGACGTAATCGATAGCGGTTTCGGTGATGAAGCCCCTGAACAGGTGATGGAATGGATTAAAAATTGGTACGAACTAAACTAATTTTTTTGTTTAAAATGGTATCTCGAGTCGCACAAAGCCGCTGATGCCATCGGCTACACGCTCGCCACGAACGCGTGATGCCCGTTGCGCCCGCTAAACGTTGGGGCGCTCAACGATGCCATCGCTGCGTTCGGCGCGTCTTCTACCTCAAGCCCGCTTATCCGCTGTTGGGAGCGAATATTTCGCAATTCCGCAAGGTTCTGTCCCACCGCTCGGATATCATCGGAGATAAATCGTTTATAGTTGTCCACGACTGCGCGCGTATCTGGGTTGCCCGAGTGATATTGCTGTTGAATACTGTTTCTAACGCGCTCGAACTCGCTCGGCGGTAGCCTGCCTTCGCGAACTGCATGCATGGCGGCGCTTCTGATGGCTGCTTCTGTCAGTGCCTGTGGGTTTTGTAAAATCTGCTGATGCAATTGCTGGAACGTGCGATCCAGCGACTGGATGTGGAGATTTAGACCCATATCCGAAGCCATTGCACCGAGGCCCGGGACAATGCTGATGCCAAACTGCGCAGAGGCAGCGCGTGCATAATTCTCTATCACCGACTGCATTTGCGCCAGCTCTTGAGGTGTTGCCTGATCGCGTAATTGATCTATTTGGTCGCGCATGCGATGGATGTGAGCGCGCGTTTCGGTAAGGCCGTGAGCACTCAACCCAAAACCCAAACCCGGTACAGATCTGGCGAGGCGGCGCATTATGCCTCCAACAAAATCGTTAACATTCTGGTCGGTGGCTTCTATGTTGCTTTGTATTTTTGTAGTAGGACTACGACGCCTCGTTCCATTCGCAGCTGCATTCGCAACCGTCCAATCAAGATCATGATTGACTGTTTGCTGAAAATAATGAAGGTCGCCCGCCAAACCATCTATCTGCTCATTGAGATGGTTTATGGCGCGCGGATCAGGTCTTACTGTTCCATTAACAGTAAAATGCCTATTTAACTGTTAATGTGCGGCCCGTATATCCCTTTCAGCGGCAGCCCATAAATCCTTCATGTCCTCCGTATAATTGTTGGTAGAAGAATGGTTTGTCGGCAGGTTTCCGTCTACAACTTTGGGGATGCGAATTGCCGGTGAATTGTTAATGGCTGCTTTAAAGATCTTATATATGTGTGGGTCAGGTATTGTTTTGAGACTTTCCTCGCCAACCCCTTGTATTATATAATTAGGGTTTCCAGTGCGCGCATAATTCTCAAGTGCTGGGTTTATTGTGTCCCCTAGATTGACCCCGTTATTATACAGGTGAATCGCCATGGCACGTATCGTAGCCGCCTTAGCGGGTATATGATGTCTTCTATATTGATCATTGTCTGAACCATACCTCTCTTTAAGGTCTCCGTATGTACCCGATTGTACTTGATAAGGATCAAAAGGATTTGTCGCCATAGAATTGCATTATAGCAAAATGGCTTTTCTGCACACGTTACAGTTCTATGAAATCATCATATAGGAAATGCCTTATACAAGGCGCAGGCGACCTCTGGCAACACATTCTACCGCGACTTTGTTGCCCAACTAACCGATGGCCGCGTGCTGGTGATTGAGTATAAGGGCGCACAGTTCAAAGCCCCCCTTTGATGGGCTGGAAGCTGCGTTGTAGTTCAGTCATAGATTTTAAAATGGTGCGTTGATGCGCAAAAAGCCGCTGATGCCATCGGAGGTGTTATGGTGTTCGTAGTTACCATCCAGCGTCAACACGGTGCCATTGAGCGCTTCGTAATTCAGCCCGATGCCACTGCTTATGGCGTGCCTATCGCTCTCGGCGCCGCGCGTGGTGAAGGCTGCGCCACCTGCTGCAAAATTTTGTGTGCTGCTTTGGCTTTGGCTGCCAAAGGCGCGGCTGGCGCCCACGCGCAGGCTGGGGGTGAAGGTGCCATCGCGTTGTTTCATCGGGTAGGCGGCTTTAAGGCCAATGCCGGTTTCGCTGCGGGTGGTGGTTTGTTCGGCCACGCGCAAACGTACCGTGCTGCCGGTTTCGGTGAAACTATCCTGCTGTGTGCGGGTGGTGCTGAAGTAGCTGCTGGGGGTGATGATAAACCCCGCCTGCGGAATATCGTAGCCCACACCAAGGCGCGCGCTTAACTGGTGGCCGTTATAATCGGCCTTGGCGCGCTCGCCTAAAAATGCGACGAAGCGCGAGGCATCATAGCGGTTGAAGCTGGCGCCCAACATGCCATCAAAAAACAGGTTTTGGCGGGGTGTGTAGGTGCCGTAAAGCATGATGCCATAGCCTTCAATATCGGAACCGTTTTGCGCGTTATTGCCATCACCGGTCACGTTGGTGGTGCTGTAATTTAGCGCTGCGCCAACACGCATTGCTTCGTGTGCGGCAACATCGCCACCAATAAGCACACCGTAGCTTGACGCATCGAAGCCTTCAAACCCATCATGTGCTTGTTGGTTAAATTGCGCAGCAAAGGGTTGCGCCCACAGGCGTAGATCGCTGCCAAAATCATTCCCTGCGGAGGCGCCATATTCGGCATTCGCAAGCTGCGTGCGCGCCTGTTGCAACTGCCCCACCACCACGCCTTGCTGGGCGCTGCTGGAAGCATTCAGCGCCTGTGTGCTGCCCGAAGTGAGCGCAGAATCGATTTGCAAATCGGTGAGTGCATTGGCCACTTCCTGTGTGCTGCCTAAATTACTAAATGCATTGAGCACGGTGTTAAATTGTTGCGTGTTGCTGCTCGATAACCCCGCCAGAAAGCTGCCAAAACTTTGCTGCGTGGCGCTGCCGTTGCTGGCATTAGCCCCGCCACCAAGCGCACCTGCCAGTGCATTGGGGCTGATGGTGCCTGCACGCGTGCTTGCCAGCAGGTTGCTGCTGATGCTTGCCGCATCGGCGATGGCGTCGGCCGTGAGCAGGATATCGTTGCCGTTATCGTTGATTGATGCATGGAATTGAATGAGCGGGTTGCTGCTGGTGATGATAATGCCCGTGGGGCTGCCTGCAACGATGGCGGTGCCCGCCAGTGCGTCGCCGCCATCAAATACGGTGAAGGCATCACCATCAATGGTGGTGAGGTTGAAGTCGGTGGAGTTGAGGGGGGCGACATCCACATGAATAATACTACCCTCGGCAAAGATGCCGTTTTGAAAACCAAGAAGTTCTAGCTTTCCTGCTGTCCATGGCTGGGTGGCGTTATCGAATGTGGCGCGCAGCATGCCGCCTGCTTGCTGTATATAAGCGCCGCCTGCAAATAAAACATCACGGTTGCCAACATCGATGGTGGCACCTGTACGCAGCGTAACACTCGATGCATCTACAAATAAATTAAAGCTGCTACTAAAAACATGCGTTGTGCCCGCTACAAATTCTACTGTGTCAAACCCAGCGATACTTGATGCATTCAGAGTGCTGCTGCTTCCTGTGCGGCCAATAAAAAGTTTATCATTGATGCCGCTTCCTGCCCAAATAACCGCATTGGTTACGGTACCGGAGGTTAGGTAGACAGTATTGTCACCATCGTTCAACATGGCCTGCGTAAGCGTGCCGCCATCCATTGTCAGCGTGTCATTGCCTGTGCCCGAAAAAAAACTAAATTGGCCACCACTAAGTGTGATGCTGTTGTTGCCATCGCCAAATTCGCCGCTGGCACTGCCTGCGGTTTGTGTAAAGCTATCGTTTCCAGCACCGGTGTAAAAATAATTGAGAGAGCCGCTATTGGTGATGTTCACCGCTTCGGTTGCAATGAGCCCGCTCGCATCGATGCTGGTATCGGCACCCACCACCTGCTGGCCTGGGCTGCCATTTGTACCAGGTATAAAGATTTGTGTTGTACCGTTGCTAGCGCCTTTGATTGTGCCTGTATTGATGATGGTGGAGGTGGAGGTGCCACCCGTGCTGGTGATGCGAACAGCAGTACTATTGCCGTTGGTGTTGAGAATAGAGCCGCTATTGGTGATGCTGCTGCCAGCATCGACATTGAGGGCTGGGTTAGCTTCTGAATCGATGCTGATAATTTCGGTGTTCACCAGATTAGTGATCGCAAGTGCAGCAGAAGGCATTGCGCAGAACATACACGCCAAGATAGATAAGCGATAACAGTTGGAAAACGTAAGCATGTGACGCATAGTAGCGTTGTATCGTAGCGCGGGTGTTACGCAATCGTTATTGCATATATTCGAAGGCTACAAATAGTAATTCTTCACCGGCCTGCCCACTATTGGCGCGGTGGTTTCGTCGTTAATCCAGGCATTATGGGTGAAGGGGCGATATTCTAAATCGCAGAGATTCGGCGCATTGACAATTTCATAGAATGGCCCACCATTGATACTGTGAATGAGCCGAAAGCGAATCGGCGTTGCTTCTGATGTGCCTACACAATACTTCCGTTTTGCGACGCTGAAATACGGCCAGGGATCGCAGCGAAACCGCGCATTGGTAGAAACGCGACGACGTATCAGCGTGCCATCTGCATCGGAAAATTCGAGTGCGCATTGGTGGTTGGCCTCGAACATATAGATGCCATAAAAATTGCCCTCAAGCGTCAGCTTGGCATCGCCCTTAATCAGTTGCGGGATGGCCTGAATGCCAAGCAAGGCAGCAAACAGCAACCAGCCTATCAGCGATTTTTTATCACGCGGTACGGCATCAAAGGGTTTGAAATACGGGCCAAAGAAAATAATCAGCGCGGGCATCACCATGGTGGGATAATGATAGCCCACCAGCGTGCCCGAATAGAGATGAAAAATAAAAAAGAACGCAAACACCGTTTTTTGCAGCCAGCGTTTATGGCTGAATAAAAACCACACCATGATCATTTCCATGAAGATGACGAGGTTGGTAAAAAACGGTTCTGTACCGCTCGGGAAAATAGGTAGGCCATCGTTCAGCGTGCTGAAATAGGTGCCCAGTGTCCAGCTGGGGTGAATTTTCGTGGCGGTGGAAAGAAAGTAAAGCGCCACCACCGATAGCGCGCCAAAAAATCGGCGATGCGCCGCAAACAAAAATATCAGCGTGAAAACGGTGTGGTAATAATCGTAATTGGCGTTGTAGAAAAAATTAATCAGCGTGAAATACAGCTTCGCGATAAACAAGAGCAGAATGCAGAAATGCGCGACCACGATGCGGTTCTGAATCAGCGCGAGGGCGGCAAACACAATCAGCGCAAACAGCCCCATGAAAAACACCATCTGCGAATAGCCGGCGGGCAATGTTTGCAGCCATATCCAGTCGGTGCAGTTTTGGAAGAAGGGCCAGCATACTGCGTTGCCACGCTCCACGCCTTCAAGCGTGGTTGCCGAATTGGTTTGCCAGTAGCGAAAGCTGGCATGGAACCCCAGCAGAATAGCGCCGCCAAACCAGCGCAAAATCACATCATCGGCAATTTCCTGTAGCCGAAAAATGCGTGCGTACCATGCCTGCGCGCGGGCGAGTAATGCAATCATTGCTTCACTCCGCCAATGACTGGAAGAATAAAAAAGCGCGTAATTAGGTAGAGCAATGTAAGCGCAAAACATGCCCACCAGAATAGCTCGATGCTATGCGCGTAAGGTTGCATGGCCTGCTGCCACGGGGTAAGTGCCGCATCGGGGTAGGCTTCGAGTCCTTCAAGCACGATGCGCGGCAGCGTGGCGAAATGTTCAGGCTCTGGCACTGGCGTGGTCATGCGATGCCTTGCGCTTTCCAGCGTTCGTAACGCCACGCAAAGGTAAGCCACGGAATATGCCTGCCGAACCACGCGAACCATCCATGCTTATCGACCCATAATGCATAGGCGACATAATCGGGGTCATCGGCGAAAATGCGTTCTTCCACAATCGAGCGCAGAAAATAAATACCGCACACGCCCACCCATAAAATTGTTAGGCGCAATGAATCGAGCACACCATCACCCATCAGGAAGGGCAGGGAAATCAGCAACCAGCCGGCGCATTTTGATACATAGATCGGGTGGCGCGTATAGCGGAACGGCCCATTGGTGATCACCCCGCGATGCGCCAGATTAGACGCGCGAATGCCAAGAATGGCCTCGCCCCACAAATGGATGATTTCGGTGAGAATAATGGCAATGCCTATGCTGTAAAACACCCACGGTGTATCGCTGAACAGATGGATCCACGGTTTTTCCATCGGTGTTTCGTACACGCTCGGGCGGTAATTAAACCAACTGCCGAACACGCCCGTTACAAAAGGTGGGTAGCATGCTAGTGTGACTACCCAGCCAAACCACGACATATCCACTTTGCGTACATGGGTGTTCAGCAATTTCGCGCTGAAAATATAGCCCGGCACAATGGTAGCGATGAGCAGGGTAAACAGCATCGACATAATGGCCTGCTGGCATGCGGCCCAATTGCTAACATCCAGTATGGCGGCTTCCTGCATGCGCATAGCGGCAACGCCAATGACTAGCGCACAGAAATTCAGCGGTAGAAAAATAATGCGAATCAGTAAGACAAACGCACCGTGCTGCATCTGTTGCCAATCGATCTCGCGCCAGCGGCCAAGCACGAATAGCCCGCTATACCATGAGAATTCTTTCTGTTCGCCGAGCACACGCTCGCTGTGCAGCAGATAGATGGCAGCAAGCAACGCCGCCAGCGGCACGCCATACGGCGCGACCAGCCTGAGCGGTTCGTAGTAGGGATTGTGGTATACCGGTAGTAGCCGCCACACCAGATACAGCACGCCAATTCCTGCCATCACCCCCAGCCATTTAATGCCGACACGGCGCGACAATGCCCTATCGATAGAAAGGCGAAGTGTGGGCAGGCTCTTCCGGGTGCGCATATATTCAACCGCCGCCATTTGCGTGGTGACTAGCGCAACGATCACGCAGGCTAGCGCGAAGGTGCTGATATCGGTATCGCGCAGCGCTAGATAGGTGAGCACCACGTTTGCCATGCTGAGGAAGGGATCGTACCACTGGCTGCACGAACGCGGAATGCTAGGGTTTTCAGTCATACCACTACTCCGGCTGGTGGAAATGATGCAGAATACGGTGGAAAAGCGGCGCCAACAATACGCCACCGCAGACCATGAGGAAGAAACCGCTATAGAGCGCATAGAAAGAAGCAAACAGTTTGCCGCCAAACGTATGCAGCGTATCAACAGGCCCCATGCCCCCCAGAATCATGGCGGCATTCAGCAAGGCATCGAGCCAGGAAAGCGACTCGAGATAGTGATAGCCAACCACACCCACGATAAGCGATACCAGCGTTGCCGTAAGCACTACCCAGAGTTGGTGCAGTAAGCGCAGGCCGAAGGATCTGCGTGAGAGCAACGGCAGTGTTTTCTTTTCAAACATCGCGTCTAGCCTAGCCACCCTGATGGCAAAAACAATCACTACTTGCATCTTACGGGGAATCGGGCTATATGGCCGCACGCACACCCCTAAACGGTGTGCTTTTTTATCGGTGGAAAAACCAATGTTAAAATTAAACCCAGCAAAATATATCCGCGAAGTACGTCAGGAAACTGGCAAGGTCACCTGGCCTACACGCAAAGAAACCCTGGTTTCCGGTGCGATGGTATTTGTGATTGCAGGCATTGCTTCGGTATTTTTTCTGATTGCCGATAGTGTGATGGCATGGGGCGTGCGCCTTGTGTTGGGTATGGGATCGTAGGAGACAATATGAGCGAAGCAGCAGCAAGCACGGAAGAAACCATCGAGGTGGCCGTTCCAGTAAATCCTAAAGCGAAATGGTATATTATCCATGCGCATTCCGGGTTTGAGAAAAAAGTGGCCAGCCATATTCTGGAAGAAGCCGCACAAAAAGGCTTAAGCGCGATGTTCGAGCGCGTGGTCGTGCCTACTGAAGAAGTGGTAGAAGTGCGCCGTGGTAAAAAAGTGCAAAGCGAACGCAAATTTTTCCCCGGCTATGTGTTAGCCAAAATGGAAATGACCGATGCCACCTGGCAGCTGGTGAAGAAAACCGATAAGGTAACCGGCTTTTTGGGCGGCAAAGGTATACGCCCACAACCCATTACCGAAGCCGAGGCAGAAGCGATTTTCGCGCAAGCCGAAGAGGGCGCAAGCTCGGCACGCAACGCGGTGCGTTTCGACATTGGCGAACAGGTGAAAATTATCGATGGTCCGTTTGAATCGTTCATTGGTACGGTGGAAGATATCGATGATGGCCGCGGCAAGCTGAAAGTCTCGGTATCGATTTTCGGCCGCGCCACACCGGTAGAGCTGACCTTCGAGCAAGTGCATAAGGTAGCGGGCTAAGTTCACGAACGAGGTGAGCATGGGGAAGCCGGCATGCCGGAACCGGCATTGCGTGCTCTTGATTTTCGCTGAAACCTGACACCAGACACCTAACCCCTAAAAAAACCTTGCAATTGCGAAATTCGCCCGTATAGTCCGCCTTCCTTTTGGGAGGCAGACATTGCGCTGACCGCGTTAACTGGCAGAAAACATGGGGTTTTCGAGCGGGTAACACACCAATTATGAAGCGGATGCCCCGCTTCGGAAATGAGGCAAGACATGGCAAAAGAAATTACTGGCTATATTAAGCTGCAGATTCCTGCAGGCAAAGCCAACCCTGCTCCACCTATCGGCCCTGCGCTCGGTCAGGCTGGCGTGAACATCATGGAATTCTGCAAGCAGTTTAACGCTGCCACCCAGCAAAAAGAAGTCGGCATGCCGATTCCGGTGGTAATCACCGTATATAAAGACCGTTCGTTCACGTTCATTATGAAGCAGCCCCCTGTGAGCTACTTCCTGATGAAAGCGGCCGGCATCACAAAAGGTTGCCCAACTGTGGGTAAAGATATTGTGGGTAGCGTGACGATGACGCAGATTCGTGAAATAGCGAAACAAAAAATTCAAGACATGAACGCCAACGATATCGAAGCGGCAAGCCGCATGATCGCGGGTTCGGCCATGTCGATGGGTCTTAAAGTAGAGGAGGCAGCATAATGGCTTCTGGAAAACGTATACGTGCCGCGCATGCGGCAGTGGATGCCAACAAAGCCTACACGCTGAAAGATGCGGTGGCGCTGGTGAAGGCAAATGCCCGTGTGAAATTCGACGAAACCGTTGATGTCGCGATGAATCTGGGCGTGGATCCTAAACAATCCGATCAGCAGGTGCGCGGCGTTGTAGCCATGCCAAATGGCCTCGGCAAAAACGTGCGCGTTGCGGTGTTTGCCAAAGGCGACAAAGCAGAGCTTGCGAAAAAAGCCGGTGCTGATTTGGTCGGCGGCGATGATCTGGCCGAGATGGTACAAAAAGGCGAAATGAATTTCGATGTATGTATCGCGACACCTGACATGATGGTGACCGTTGGTAAAATCGGTAAAATCTTGGGCCCGCGAGGTCTGATGCCAAACCCAAAGCTTGGCACTGTCACGCCAGATGTTGAAAAAGCGATCAAAGCGGCCAAGTCGGGTCAGGTAGAATTCAAGCTTGAAAAAGCCGGGATTGTGCATGCGGGTATTGGCAAAGCAAGCTTCACCGAAGAAGCGATTGCACAGAACATTAAAGCGCTCGTAGAAGCGGTGCATAAAGCCAAGCCAACCGGCGCAAAAGGCAATTACATCAAGAAAATATCGGTATCCACGACGATGGGGCCTGGCATTAAGCTTGATATCAACGATGTATTGGCAGCGTAAGGGGTCAGGTCATGAATAGAGCACAAAAGAAACAGTGGATTGAAACCACCCATGATCAGGTTGCCAACGCCGAGATCGTTATTCTGGCGCATTACAAGGGCCTTACCGTGGCGGAAATCACCGAGTTGCGTGTGGCCATGCGTGCCGCAGGCGCTGGGTTTAAAGTAACCAAAAACCGTTTGGCTACCCGTGCAGTTGCGGGCACCAAATACGAACAACTAACCGGAATGTTCAAAGGGCCTACGGCAGTTGCCTATGCCAATGATCCGGTTGCGGCCGCAAAAGCGCTGAGCGAATTTGCGAAGAAGAAAGAGAAACTGGTGCTGCTCGGCGGCGCGTTTGGTGAGAAAACCCTGAATAAAGCTGCGATTACCCAGCTGGCAAGTCTGCCAAGCCTGGATCAATTGCGCGCTCAGATTCTGGCGCTTCTCAACACGCCGGCGACACGTATCGCAGGTGTGCTTAGTGCGCCGGCGGGCCAGTTGGCGCGTGTATTCAATGCCTATGCAACGAAAGACGCGGCGTAATTTGCGTACTGAAAAGTCCCTCGCACACGCTCGGTGTACTTTTCAGTAGGTAATAAAGTGAAAATAATTCCTTGAGGCGGCTCGGCGGAATTATTTCGGTAAGTTAATAAGTTAAGTAGTATTTTTTAAAAGGGGATTACCATGGCAAACTTAGAACAAATCGTGAACGACCTTTCGGCGCTCACCGTACTGGAAGCAGCAGAACTTTCGAAGCTTCTGGAAGAAAAATGGGGCGTTTCGGCTGCAGCACCTGTTGCTGTTGCCGCTGCTGCTGCAGCACCTGCTGCCGCTGCTGAAGAGCAAACCGAATTCACCGTTGTGCTGGCCGATGCTGGTGCAAACAAAATCAACGTGATTAAAGAAGTGCGCGCAATCACCGGTCTGGGCCTGAAAGAAGCCAAAGACCTGGTTGAAGGTGCACCGAAAAACGTGAAAGAAGGCGTGAACAAAGAAGAAGCTGAGAAAATCAAAAAGCTTCTCGTTGATGCCGGCGCGAAAGTTGAGCTTAAATAGCACAATCGCTACTGTAAACTAAGAGGGGGGCCGGGATTTCTCGGCACCCCTCGTCGTTTATCTTGCATTTCCGTTCGATTGCGGTAACACCGCACACGCACAACCCAACGTGCGCTATTAGTTGGGATTGATTGACTTTGAATTGGGGACTTTATGGCTCAGGCAGCAGGCGCGTATCAGCATTCCTTCACCTCAAAAAAGCGTATTCGTAAGAGTTTTGGTAAAATCGCCTCGGCGACCACGCTTCCGAACTTGATTGAGGTTCAGAAAAACTCGTACGAGCAGTTCCTGCAAATGTTTGTGCCCGTGAAAGACCGTCGCAGCACCGGCCTGCATGCCGTGTTCAAGTCGGTATTTCCGATTAAAGATTTCTCGGAAACCTCGACGCTCGAATATGTGCGTTACGAATTCGATAAGCCAAAATACGATGTTGATGAGTGCCGTCAGCGTGGCATTAACTTTGCCGCTCCCCTTCGCGTGACGTTGCGCCTGATTGTATGGCTGGTCGATGAAGATACCGGTGCGCGTGAAATCAAGGACATTAAAGAACAAGACGTGTACATGAGCGATATTCCGCTGATGACCGATAACGGCACCTTCGTGATAAACGGCACCGAGCGCGTAATCGTTTCGCAGATGCACCGTTCGCCTGGCGTGTTTTTCGATCACGATCACGGCAAAACCCATAGCTCGGGTAAATTCCTTTATAGCGCGCGCATCATTCCTTACCGTGGTTCGTGGCTGGATTTTGAATTCGACGCAAAAGATATCGTGTATGTCCGTATCGATCGCCGCCGCAAACTGCCTGCCACCACCATCATGCGTGCACTTGGCATGGATAACCAACAGATTCTCAATACCTTCTACCAAACGCGCCATTTCAAACACGGCAAAAAAGGCTGGATGGCGCATTTCAACACCGATGAGTGGAAAGGCAAAAAGCTGGAATTCGATTTGCGCGATGCGAAGTCGGGCGGCGTGATTGCTGAAGCCGGTGCAAAGCTGACCGCGCGCGCACTCAAGAAAATTGTCGAAGAAGGCATCAAAGAAATTCTGGTCGCCGACGAGTATGTGCTGGGTTCGTATATCGCTTCTGATATGGTGAACACCAAAACTGGTGAAATTTACGCCGAAGCCGGTGATGAATTAACCGAAGCGCTGCTGAACACGCTGACTGAAGCCGGCATTACCGATATTCCCGTGCTCAACATCGATCATATCAATGTAGGCGCCTATATTCGCAACACGCTGGCCGCCGATAAAAACATCACCCGTGATGATGCGCTGATCGATATTTACCGCGTCATGCGCCCTGGCGAACCTACCACGCCAGAAGCCGCGCTTGCGTTGTTTAACTCGCTGTTCTTCGAGCAAGAGCGCTACGATTTAAGCGAAGTGGGCCGCGTGAAAATGAATGCGCGCCTGAATCTTACCATCAAAGAAGAAGTTGGCACGCTGACTTCGGAAGATATTGTTGGCACCATCCAAACGCTGGTGAAGCTGAAAGATGGTATCGGCGAAATCGACGATATCGATCACCTTGGTAACCGCCGCGTGCGTTCGGTGGGCGAATTGATGGAAAACCAATTCCGCCTTGGCCTGCTGCGCATGGAGCGTGGGATTATGGAGCGTATGAGCAGTGTCGATATCGACACCGTCATGCCGCACGACCTTATCAACGCCAAGCCACTCGCCGCTTCAGTGCGCGAATTCTTTGGCTCGAGCCAGCTTTCGCAGTTCATGGATCAAACCAACCCACTGTCGGAAATTACCCATAAACGCCGCCTTTCGGCGCTTGGGCCAGGTGGCTTAACGCGTGAACGCGCAGGCTTCGAAGTGCGCGATGTGCACCCGACCCATTATGGCCGTATCTGCCCGATTGAAACTCCGGAAGGCCCGAACATTGGTCTGATTAACTCGATGGCGACCTATGCGCGTATCAATAAATACGGTTTCATCGAAACCCCATACCGCAAAGTAAAAGGCGGCAAGGTGCAAGCCGAAGTTGTATATCTCTCGGCGATCGAAGAAGGTCGCTACACGATTGCGCAAGCGAACGCGCCTATCACCGAAGATGGCAAGTTTGTGGAAGAACTGGTTTCTTGCCGCAAAGATGGCGACTTCGTGATGGCCACCAACGAACATATCGAATTCATGGATGTGGCGCCTAAGCAGCTGGTATCGGTTGCTGCCGCGCTGATTCCGTTCCTTGAAAACGATGATGCGAACCGCGCACTCATGGGTTCGAACATGCAACGCCAAGCCGTGCCGCTGGTACGCGCCGATGCACCACTGGTTGGTACCGGCATGGAAGAAATTGTGGCACGCGATTCAGGTGCGGCGATTTCTGCACGCCGCGATGGTGTGGTCGATCAGGTCGATGCGCAACGTATCGTGATTCGTTGCCACGAGAAAAACCAAGATGGCACGCCGATCGTAGATATTTTCACGCTGCAAAAATTCCAGCGTTCCAACCAGAACACCTGCATCAACCAGCGCCCGATTGTAAAAGTGGGCGATCAGGTAAAAGCAGGCGACGTGATCGCCGACGGCCCATCGACCGAACTTGGCGAATTGGCGCTTGGCCAGAACGTGCTTGTCGCGTTCATGCCATGGAACGGCTATAACTTCGAAGATTCGATTCTGATTTCCGAACGCTTGGTTGCCGAAGATCGTTTCACCTCGATTCACATCGAAGAATTCGAAATCATGGCGCGTGATACGAAGCTCGGGCCAGAAGAAATTACCCGCGACATCCCGAACGTGGGCGAAGAAGCCCTGCGCTCGCTCGATGAAATCGGTGTTGTGCATATTGGTGCGGAAGTGCGCCCTGGTGATATTTTGGTGGGTAAGGTGACTCCGAAATCGGAAAGCCCGATGACCCCAGAAGAAAAATTGCTGCGCGCCATTTTCGGTGAAAAAGCATCGGATGTGCGTGATAGCTCGCTGCGCCTGCCTCCGGGCAATCAAGGCACGGTGGTTGGTGTGCGTATTTTCAGCCGTCGTGGCATCGATAAAGATGAGCGCGCGGTAGCGATTGAGCGTGCAGAAATTGACCGCTTAGCTAAAAACCGTGACGATGAGCGCGCGATTGCCGAGCGTTTCATTTACGGTGCGATGAAGGAATATCTGGTGGGTAAAACCGCCGTGAAAGGCCCGAAAAACTTCAAGATCGAGAAATCGATCACCGAAGCACAGCTCGATGAAACCCCACGAGGTTTGTGGTGGCAGATTGCGCTGAAAGATGACAAGGCGATGACGCAGATTGAAGCGCTGAAAAAACAGCTCGACGATGCGGTGGATTCACTCAACAAACGCTTCGAAGAAAAAGTAGAAAAAGTACAATCCGGCGACGATTTAATGCCCGGCGTACTGAAAATGGTGAAAGTGTTTGTGGCCGTGAAGCGCAAGCTGCAGCCTGGCGATAAAATGGCAGGCCGCCACGGTAACAAAGGGGTGATTTCGAACATTGTGCCGGTGGAAGATATGCCACACACGGCCGATGGTCGCCCTGTCGATATCGTGCTGAACCCGCTGGGCGTGCCTTCGCGTATGAATGTGGGGCAGATTCTGGAAACCCACCTTGGCTGGGCTTCGGCAGGTATTGGTAAACAGATTCGCGATATGCTGAATCACTTCCATCAGAGCGGCAAAATTGAGCCGCTGAAAGACAAATTGATGGATGTGTACTCGGAAAAAGAGCATTCGGCAGAAATCAAGAAAATGACTCAGCCTGAACTTCTGGAGCTGGCGCAAAACGTAACCAAGGGTGTGCCATTCGCTACCCCCGTGTTCGATGGCGCAAAGGAAAAAGACATCGAAAAATGGCTGAAATATGCAGGGCATGATTCTTCGGGTCAGGTCACGCTATTCGATGGCCGCACCGGTGATCAGTTCGATCGTAAAGTAACCGTGGGTTACATTTATATTCTCAAGCTGCACCACTTGGTCGATGATAAGATTCACGCACGCTCGATTGGGCCATACTCGCTTGTAACGCAGCAGCCGCTGGGTGGTAAGTCGCAGTTTGGTGGTCAGCGCTTTGGGGAGATGGAGTGCTGGGCACTTCAGGCTTACGGCGCGGCGTACAGCCTGCAGGAAATGCTGACTGTGAAATCCGATGACGTGGCGGGTCGTAGCAAAGTGTACGAATCGATCGTGCGCGGCGACCACAGCTTCGAATCAGGCATTCCGGAATCATTCCACGTGATGGTGAAAGAGCTTCGCTCGCTCGGCCTGAACGTCGATTTGGTTGAGAAGGAAGCGTAATTAAAAGTTTCAGGTTCCAGGTTTCAGGAAATTTAGGGGATAAAAATGGCTAATGAATTAATCAATATTTTCGGTCAACTCAGCACATCGAAACAGTTCGATGAAATTCGCATTGCGATTGCATCGCCCGAGAAAATCCGTTCCTGGAGCTTTGGCGAAGTAAAAAAACCTGAAACGATTAACTACCGTACCTTCAAGCCTGAGCGCGATGGTTTGTTCTGCGCGCGTATCTTTGGCCCTATCAAGGATTACGAATGCCTGTGCGGTAAATACAAGCGCATGAAGTATCGCGGCATTATCTGCGAAAAATGCGGTGTGGAAGTGACGACAAGCAAAGTGCGCCGCGAGCGTATGGGGCATATTGAACTGGCAGCACCGGTGGCGCATATCTGGTTCATGAAGTCGCTGCCATCGCGCATTGGTACGCTGCTTGAGTTGCCACTCAAAGACCTCGAGAAAGTACTCTATTTCGAAGCCTATATCGTCACTGATCCTGGCATGTCGGCTTTCTCGCTGCATGATATGCTTTCGGAAGAACAATATTACGAAGCCCTCGACCAGTATGGTGAAGGTACCTTCACTGCTATGATCGGCGCGGAAGCGATTCGCGAATTGCTGCGCAAACTGGATCTGAAAGAACTGCGCGACAGCATGCGCGCTGAAATGGTGGGCACCACCTCGGAAGCCAAGCGCAAAAAACTAGTAAAGCGTCTGAAGCTGGTGGAAGCCTTCATTGATTCTGGCAACAAGCCTGAATGGATGGTGCTGGAAGTTGTGCCGGTGATTCCGCCGGAGCTGCGCCCGCTGGTGCCGCTCGATGGTGGCCGTTTCGCGACTTCGGATTTGAACGATCTGTATCGCCGCGTGATTAACCGCAACAACCGCTTGAAGCGTCTGCTTGAACTGCGCGCACCCGATATTATCGTGCGTAACGAAAAACGCATGCTGCAGGAATCGGTGGATGCGTTGTTCGATAACGGTCGTAGGGGTCGGGTAATCACTGGGACAAATAAGCGCCCGCTGAAATCGCTCTCCGACATGTTGAAGGGTAAACAAGGTCGCTTCCGTCAGAACTTGCTGGGTAAGCGCGTGGATTATTCCGGCCGTTCGGTAATTGTGGTAGGGCCAGAATTGAAATTGCACCAGTGCGGCTTGCCAAAGAAAATGGCGCTCGAACTGTTTAAGCCATTCATTTACGCGAAGCTGGAAATTTACGGCATTGCCACCACCATTAAAGCGGCAAAACGCATGGTGGAAAGCGAGCGCCCAGAAGTGTGGGATATTCTGGCGGACGTGGTGCGCGAGCACCCAGTGTTGCTGAACCGCGCACCCACGCTGCACCGTTTGGGCATTCAGGCCTTCGAACCGATGCTGATTGAAGGCAAAGCCATTCAGCTGCACCCGCTGGTATGCGCCGCCTTTAACGCCGACTTTGACGGCGACCAAATGGCCGTGCACGTGCCACTTTCGGTGGAATCGCAACTCGAAGCTCGCGTGCTGATGATGAGCACAAACAATATTCTTTCGCCTGCCAACGGCAAACCAATCATCGTACCTTCGCAGGATATGGTGCTGGGGCTTTACTATCTGTCGCTTGAAAGCGATGGCGAAGTGGGCGAAGGCATGGCCTTCAGCGATCTCAACGAAATTGAGATGGCACTCGAAAATAAAGTGGTATCGCTGCACAGCAAAATCAAAGCCCGCTTTGGTTTGATGGGCGACGATGGCAAAGTGCGTTACGATGTGATTGAAACCACGCCGGGCCGCATGCTGATTGCGCAGTTCCTGCCGCGTCATGGCCAGATCAACGTGAAAACCTTCAACAAGCTGATGACCAAAAAAGACATCAGTAACATGATCGATACGGTGTACCGTCATTGCGGCCAGAAAGAGGCCGTGATTTTCGCGGATCGTATCATGGGCCTGGGCTTCAAACACGCCGCAAAAGCGGGTATCAGCTTCGGTAAAGACGATATGATCGTGCCGACCACCAAAGACAAACATATCGGCGATACGCTTAAGGAAGTGAAGCAGTTCGAACAGCAATATTCGGATGGTCTGATTACCTCGGGCGAAAAATACAACAAGGTCATCGATGCTTGGTCGCATTGCACCGAGCGCGTGGCTGGCGATATGATGAAACAGATTTCGGCTGTCGGTAACGAAGAAGGCAAGCGTTCGGGTAAGAACGTGAACTCGATCTTCATGATGGCGAACTCGGGCGCGCGTGGTTCTGCGGCGCAGATGAAGCAGCTTTCGGGGATGCGCGGCTTGATGGCGAAACCTTCGGGCGAAATTATCGAAACGCCGATTATCTCGAACTTCAAAGAAGGCCTCACTGTACTTGAGTACTTCAACAGTTCGCACGGTGCGCGTAAAGGTTTGGCCGATACGGCGCTGAAAACCGCGAACTCGGGTTACCTGACACGTCGCTTAGTGGATGTGGCGCAGGATTGCATTATTATCGAAGAAGATTGCGGCACCAAAAAAGGCATTATTGCCAAGGCCGTGATTGATGGCGGTGAAGTGATTGTGCCGCTGGCCGATAAATTGCTTGGCCGTACCAGCGCCAAAGATGTCTTCCATCCCACCACCGAAAAGCTGATCATTAAAGCCGGCGGCCTGATCGACGAAAAAATCGTTGAAGCGATTGATGAGGCGGGGATTGAAAGCGTGATGATTCGCTCGGTGCTGACCTGTGAATCGGATGGTGGCGCATGTGGCAAATGCTACGGCCGCGACCTTGCACGCGGTACACCTGTAAACATTGGTGAAGCCGTGGGTGTTATCGCCGCGCAATCGATCGGTGAACCCGGCACACAGCTGACCATGCGTACTTTCCACATTGGTGGTGCGGCACAGCGTGGCGCGCAGCAATCGAGCATTGAAGCATCGCACGATGCTACACTCGAGCTGTCGAACAAAAACGTGGTGAAAGATTCCAAAGGCCGTTTGGTCGTGATGAGCCGTACCTGTGAACTGGTGCTGCGTGACGAAAAAGCCCGCGAAAAAGCCCGCCATAAAGTGCCTTACGGTTCGCGCCTGCTTGCCGAAGAAGGCAACAGCGTGAAAAAAGGCCAGAAGCTAGTGGAGTGGGATCCGTACACGATTCCGATTATCACCGAGAAGAGCGGTATCGCGCATTACCGTGACTTGGTTGATGGCGTTTCGCTCAGCGAAGTGCTGGATGAAACCACCGGTATCGCCAACAAGAAGGTTATCGATTTCCGTCAGCAAACGCGTGGTGCCGATTTGAAACCACGTATCGCGCTGCGCGATAAAAAAGGCGAAATCATTACGCTGGCGAACGGCCTCGAGGCACGTTACTTCCTGCCGGTCGATGCGATTTTAAGCGTCGAAGATGGCCAGGAAGTGCATGCGGGCGATGTGCTGGCACGTATCCCGCGTGAATCGGGCAAAACCCGCGACATCACCGGCGGTCTGCCGCGCGTGGCGGAATTGTTTGAAGCGCGTAAGCCCAAAGATCACGCGATCATTTCAGAGCTTGAAGGCTATGTAGAGTTCGGCAAAGATTACAAAGCCAAACGCCGCCTGATTGTGCGCTCGAAAGATGCGGACCGTGAGCCAGTGGAATACATGATCCCGAAAGGCAAACACATCACCGTGCAAGAAGGCGACTTCGTGCAGAAAGGTGATTTGCTGATGGATGGTAACCCTGTGCCGCACGATATTCTGCGCGTTATGGGTGTGGAAGCACTTGCCAACTATATGGTGAACGAAGTGCAAGCGGTATACCGCCTGCAGGGTGTAACGATTAACGACAAGCACATTGAAACGATTGTTCGCCAGATGCTGCAAAAAGTCGAAATCATGAGCCCAGGCGAAACCACCTTCCTCACCGGCGAAATCGTTGACCGCGAAGAATTCCTTGTGGTGAACAACAAAGCCGCCGCTGAAGGTTTCCGCACCGCGGAAGGCGCACCCGTGCTGCAAGGTATCACCAAAGCCAGCTTGCAGAACACCAGCTTTATCTCGGCCGCATCGTTCCAAGAAACCACGCGCGTGCTTACGGAAGCCGCCGTGTACGGTAAAGTGGATCGCCTGCAAGGCCTGAAGGAAAACGTGATTGTTGGTCGCCTCATTCCTGCTGGTACTGGCGCTGCCATTGCCCGCATGAAGAAAGTGGCCAAAGTGCGCGACGCTGAAATTGAAGCAGCAAAACCTGCTGCCGCGATTGAAGCGCCAAGCAGCGACGCTGCATAGGCTATTCACTTCAAAGTCCCTCGCTTAGGCTCGGTGTACTTTGAAGTGGGGAATGGCGTATGTTCGCTTGAAGCGGTTCTGCGCTCACATACGAGAATAAAAGCCAGCCTTCGGGCTGGCTTTTGTTTATGCAGAATCAGCGAGAAGCGACGGAAAATAGGGCGCAAGTGCCGCGCGCAGTTTTTCGTGGGTGATAGGTTTGGTGATGTAATCGGCAAACCCCGTGCGCGCCAGATAACTTGCTTTATCTTCGGTAAGCGCATTGCCGGTGGTGGCAATAATCGGCACCGGTTTTTCGCGGTAGAAGGCGTTGGCACGAATGGTTTCGGTAATGGATTGGCCGGAAGCGCCGGGCAAGTTTAAATCCATCAGAATCAGGCGCACATCGGCATAGGATTGATAGAGATGCAAGGCTTCTTCGCCATTTTCGGCATGCAAATAGCCAAGCCCCATATCGCTTAGCACCATGCCAATAATCTCTGCACTGAGCGGTTCGTCTTCGACCACCAAAATATTTTCAATCTGCATGCAGCGCTCCCTTTGTACCACTGAAAATACATCAGCCTGCGTGGCGCTGTAAAGACAGAAAAGCGCTGCCTGTTAGGCGGCAGATTCTTTCGATTTTTCTGCACGCTTACGCATGTTCGGGTCGAGGTGGCGCTTGCGCAGGCGAATATTCTGCGGCGTCACTTCCATCAGCTCATCTTCCTCGATATAGGCGATGGCCTGTTCAAGCGTGGGGATGCGTGGTGGCGTAAGCTTCACGGCTTCATCCTTACTGGTGGTGCGGATGTTGGTAAGCTGCTTCGCTTTCAGCGCGTTCACTTCCAGATCATTGTCGCGCGAGTGCTGGCCGATAATCATGCCCTGATAAATTTTTACGCCCGCGGGAATAATCAGGTAGCCACGATCTTCCAGGCCCCACAGTGCATATTCTACTGCGACACCTTGTGCGTTGGAAATCAGCACACCATTGCGGCGGCCGGGAATATCGCCCTTATATGGCGCGTAGCCGTGGAACAGGCGCGAAAGCACGCCCGAGCCGCGCGTATCATCCCCCGTGAAGGGATCAGGAATTTCAGGCGCAATTTACCACCCGATGAGGGGCGCATCTCGGTCATGTTACCTTTGCGGATGCTGAGTTTTTCAACCACGATGCCCGAGAATTCTTCATCCACGTCGGCTTGCACTTCTTCGATAGGCTCAAGCGTATTGCCATCGTCATCTTTGGTGAACAGCACGCGCGGGCGCGAAACCGAAAGCTCGAAGCCCTCGCGGCGCATGGTTTCAATCAGCACGCCCAGTTGCAATTCGCCGCGGCCACCCACTTCGAAGGCATCGGCTTTTTCGGTATCTTTCACGGTGATAGCGACGTTGCTTTCAGCTTCCTTATACAACCGGTCGCGGATCATGCGGCTGGTGACTTTGGTGCCCTCGGTGCCGGCCAGCGGTGAATCATTCACGCCGATGGTAATGGCCATGGTGGGCGGATCAATCGGGGTGGCGCGCAGCGGCGATTGCAGTTCAATCGCGCCTACGGTGTCGGCCACGGTGGTTTGGGTTAACCCGGCGATAGAAACGATCGAGCCAGCCGATGCTTCGTTCACGGGGTTGCGCTCAATGCCATCGAATGAAAGTAATTTGGTGATGCGGCCTTGCTCGACGACCGAACCATCAAGACGCAGGCCTTTTACCGGCATGCCCACTTTGGCAATGCCGCTTTCGATTTTACCGGTGAGCACGCGGCCCAGAAAATTATCGGATTCAATCAGTGTCACCAGAAACGCGAAGGTGGCGTTTTCATCGACATCGGGGGTTTCCACATAGCGTACTACTTCGTCCATGATGCAGTGCAGGTTTTCGCGCGGGGCTTCGAGCGTGGGGGCTGCCCAACCATTGCGGCCTGAAGCGTAAATCACCGGGAAATCGAGCTGCGCATCGTTGGCATCGAGCGCCACAAATAAATCAAAAATTTCGTTCAGCACTTCATCGACGCGCGCATCGGGCCTATCCACTTTATTGATAAGCACGATAGGGCGCAGGCCAAGCGCTAATGCTTTCATCAGCACGAATTTGGTTTGCGGCATGGGGCCTTCGGCGGCATCGACCAGCAACAACACGCCATCGACCATGCCCAAAATACGTTCAACTTCGCCGCCGAAATCGGCGTGGCCGGGGGTATCGATAATGTTGATGCGGGTATCTTTCCACTGAATGCTGGTGCATTTGGCGAGAATGGTAATGCCGCGCTCTTTTTCCAGATCGTTGCTATCCATCACGCGTTCATCGACGCGCTGGTTATCGCGGAAGGTGCCCGCCTGGCGTAGCATCTGGTCGATTAAGGTGGTTTTGCCGTGGTCAACGTGGGCGATAATGGCGATATTACGTAAGTGCATGTTGGCATCCCTGAAATTTTTGTTGCGGTGCAACTAACCTAATTTTCCCGAGGAATCCAGCGTTAAATAGGAAAAGATTAGACTTTTTTGGTAAAACTGCCTAGAGCCACGCCTATGGAACTGGCATTTTTCAAATCGGCACTGGCTACCATGTTCGTGGCCGTTGACCCGCCCGGGCTGGCCGCCATTTTTTTGGGGCTGACCGCGCATCTTTCGCGCGCCGAGCGTAACGCGGTGGCGTTTCAATCGGTGTGGATTGCCAGCGGTGTGCTGCTGGCAGTGATGTTTGGCGGCGAAATTGTGCTGAGCGCGCTGGGCATTTCCATGCCTGCCTTCCGCATCGCGGGCGGGCTGCTGTTGTTTTATATTGCCTTTGAAATGGTGTTTGAAAAGCGCGAAGAGCGCAAAGCCCAAACCGCCGATGATGCGATTGCGCACGACCATCCACGCAATATTGCGGCGTTCCCGCTGGCGATTCCGCTGATGGCGGGGCCGGGGGCCATTACCGCCACCATTGTGCAGGCCGGGCATGCGCACACGGTGACGGCACACCTGCTGCTGGCCGGGGTGATTGCACTGGTGATGGCTTCGTGTTTGGCGGTGTTTTTGCTGGCAGGCCATATTGATCGGTTGCTCGGAAATACAGGCCGAGTGGTGCTTTCGCGCATTTTAGGGCTGCTTTTGGCGGCGCTGGCCATCCAGATCGTGGGCGATGGGGTGCAAAGCTTTTAGGCACCATTCACGAATCAGTCATTGAATCATAGGGTTACCGGTAGTTTTTCTATCAAAAAACCAGCGCTATTGTCTTCATATCTTCACAAAACCACCCGCATATATTTGTTATAGTACATTGTGAAAAACTATAACGAAACGATAGCGTGAACGTGATGCAGCGGCCAGAAGCCGAAACAGAACCAATGAATACCCCCGCCGCCGTGCCTGCACCGCAAGCACCGGAGGTAGGCGCTGAGCCTGCGCGCGCGCCTGCAGCACCCGCACCCGTTGCCACACCGGCCGCCCCCACTGCCGCGGCGAACCAAAATTTCACCTCGTTTGGTGCCAAAACCCATAACCTGATTACCTATCGCGGTGTCGATTGGCTGATGAATGCCACGTTTGGGGTTTCATTCAGCTATTTTGCTGACCGCACCAAACTTGGCAAAATCTACTCTGAAAAACTTCAAGGTGTGTTTGGTAAAGTGCTTTCGCCGATTCTGAAAGATGCCAAATCGCTGGAAGTGGGTTCAAAATGGGGTGCGCGCTTTGCGAATATCATGATTGGTGGCTTTGCCATTATTCCGTTCATGGCGGCGCTTGAAGATAAAAAGAACAAAAAGAACATCATCAAATCGCTCGATGAAATGCATTACGGCAAAGATGCCGTGGCGCATGATCCGAAGTTCGAAGAATCGTATAAAAAGATCGATGAAGAGCCCGCCAAAGATGTCTCTACGGGCATGGCCGCGCGCTTTGTGGCGCTGGCGCCGCTATTGGCCATTACCTTTACGCCGGCCACCAACAACTTCATGGCCAAAAACATTTATAACCGCATTGGTGGTGCCACGAAATGGACAGCTGAAAAAATTGGTATTCGCCCCAAATCGCTGCTGACACGCGGCGAAATGGTGCACCCGAATGGCGACCCAAAACTTGCCAAAGAATTCCAATCTGACTGGAAATATATTCACGAAACCATCGGCTTTGATTTCGGCCTAACTTTTATTTACGCCTACCTGCATGAAGGGGTGATTAATCTGCTGACAGGCGGCAAAAAATCGAAAGCAGCACCCGCACAACCCGCAGCTTCACCTGCATTACCTATCGCTGAAAACCCAGCGCCAACACCAGAAGCTTC